>JAHISY010000114.1 GCA_018817365.1 Patescibacteria group bacterium
TGATCTCACGAACGGCGGAGGCGGTACTTCCTACAGTCTCGTCAACGGTGATACTGGTGCGATCACGTGGCTTGGTCAGGTATCTGACTCCACGCTCAACGGGAACACGATCAAATACTAATCGTAGTCCGGGGACTCGGAAAAATTACTGCTAGCTTTTGGGAGGGGAGCGATCTCCTCCCGGGGGCTGGTTTGTCTGAACTGTGATTCATCTGATTACGCTGATTTACTATGATTAGTTTGTGCTGAAAAAAATCAAATCACCATATCACCATGTCTATTCTCACTAAAAAACATTCTTGTAGTTCGTATTAATTTTATTTACTCTTAAAAAATATCTTCCCGCGAATCCGAAGATCAATGTACTCGTATTTTTTTTCGGAAATTCTAAAAAGTTCTTCCGCATTCTTCGTAGTTTTTTCCGCGACCTCTTCGATTTCGATTTTCCGAATTTCGGCAATCGCCTCCGCCACCTCGCAAACGAAAGCCGGCTCGCACCGCTGCCCGCGAAATTTTTGCGGCGCGAGAAAAGGCGCATCCGTTTCGATGAGTAGTTTTTCGAGCGGAATTTTTTTGGCAACTTCGCGAACATTTTTCGCGTTTGGGAACGAAACAATCCCCGTCAGACCAATCAGAAAGCCTTTTCCCAAGATTTTTTCGGCAAAATTCCAATCACTTCCGAAACAGTGAAAAACGCCGCGTAAGTTTTGGAATTTATCGAGAATTTTGAAGATTTCATCATCCGCCTCACGCGAATGAATAATCACCGGCAAATTTAGTTTTTGTGCCAAAACAAGCTGTTTTTCGAATGCCTCGTTTTGAATTTCTTTTGAACTTCGCATTTTGAAAAAATCCAAACCAATCTCCCCCACCGCCACTACTTTTTCAGAAGCCGCGAGTTTTTCAAGCTCGTTCAATGTTTCTTCGTCGGCGGAATCCGCTGCGTGCGGATGGATGCCGACCGTAGCAAATATGTCGTCAAATTTTTCTGCAAGACAAACCGCCGAGCGTGAATTGGAAAGTTCCACCCCTGGATTAATGATTTTTTCGACACCAGCAGAACGCGCGCGAGCAAGAACTTCTTCGAAATCTTTCGCGAATTCAGGAAAATCGAGATGGCAATGGGTATCGATTAGCATGGTTTTTAGTGGATAGTTTTTAGAAAAATTTTTTAAAGATATATAAAAGCTAACTACCGACTACCAACTACTTTCTAATTTGGCATTTCGGACAAAACGAAGTTGTTCGCTGACTGATTTTCATTTTTCGAAGAATCGTTCCGCAAATTTTACACTCCTTCCCGTGCCGCCGATACGCCGCGAGCGAGTTCTGATTTTTGCCAATTTTTCCACGAACATCGACGAATTCGCCGATTGTCGTGCCGCGATTGCGGATGCCTTTTCGAAGTTGATTTCGAATTTCGCAGAAAAGTTTTTCGATGTCGCATGGATTTAATTTTTCAATTTGCGAAGCTGGATGCAGCCCTGCTGCAAAGCAAATTTCGTCGGCATAAATATTGCCGATGCCAGCGATGATTTTTTGGTCGAGCAGCGCGGACTTCAGCTTTCCTGTTTTTGGCTGAATAATTTCGCGAAACTTCGTGAACGTGAAATTTTTCGAAAGCGGCTCGGCGCCGAGTTTCCGGATTTCGGGGAGATTCTGAAAATCTCGCTCGGAAACCAACCGAAGCGTGCCAAATTTGCGGATGTCGGAAAATTGCAGCCACGTCCCGCCGGAAAGTTTGAAAAAATGGCGGACTGATTTTTCGAGCGGGATGGAATTTTTGGAAATCAAAAAATGCCCCGTCATGCGGAAATGAATGAGCAGCTTTTGAGTTTTTCTAGCACTCGTTAACCCACCACTTAAGTGGTGGGTTAACTTTGAAGTAAGCGTAAAGATGATGTATTTCGCCCGCCGCTCAATCGCAAGAATTTTTTTATTTTCAATCCTTTTTTTAAATTCCGAAAAACGAGGCGTGAAAGCCTTTTTCGTATTCGAAGAAACTTCAAGAATTTTGCGACCGATGAGAAATTGCAAATCGCGAACCTGTGTTTCGACTTCGGGCAGTTCGGGCATCCCAATCAATGATTAATTATCAATGCATAATGTACAATGCAATCCATTTTAACCTCCTGACTTTTTAAATTAAAATCATTGCACATTGAACACCGCAAATTGAAATTTGAAATAATTCCCGCAATCGATTTAATGCACGGAAAATGTGTGCGACTTTACAAAGGCTCGTTCGATCAAAAAACCGAATACTTCACCTCCCCCGCCGAGCAAGCGAAAATTTTTGAAGACGAGGGAGCCGATTTGATTCACGTCGTCGATCTCGACGGAGCAAAAGCGGGCGAGTCGCGAAATTTGCGGACAATCGCGAAAATCTGCGAGAGTGTGAAAATTCCGATTGAGGCGGGAGGTGGGATTCGCAGTTTGGAATCCGCGCAGAAATTGTTCGAAGTCGGGGTGAAGCGGATTATTTTGGGAACGATCGCGATTGAACAGCCGGAGCTTTTGAAAGAATTCCTCGCTAGGTTCGGAAATGAAAAAATCGTGGTAGGGTTGGATGCGAGGAAAGGCGGACTGAAACTCGCGACGCGCGGATGGAAGGGGGAAACTGACCTCGACGTGATCGATTTCGCGGAGGAGCTTGAAAAAATCGGGGTGAAGCGGATTATTTACACCGACATCGCGCGCGATGGCACTCTCACTTTTCCGAATTTTGATGTAAATGAAAGACTCGTGAACACCACAAATTTAAAAATAATCGCGAGCGGCGGAGTGACGGATATCGAGCACTTGAGAATTTTGAAGCGAGTCGGCTGCGAGGGGGCGATTCTCGGAAAAGCGCTTTACGAAAACGAAATTTCAGTGGCGGAAATTAAAGCAAATTTGAAATGAAAATTGAAATCCGTCGCGCCCGAAATTCAGATTTACAGCCGCTGCTTGATCTTTTCCAAAATTACAGTCGAAACACCACCGAAAAAAACGGACGCACAGCTCGAAAATATTTCCACTAAGAAAATCCTCACAATCCTTGAAGCTCCTTACAAACCTTACAACCCTTACTAACCTTATAATCCTTTTCTGATGATTGGATTCCTCTCCGGCAGCGTGATCAAAATCCGAGGAAAAAAAATTATCCTCGATGTGAATGGGGTGGGATATGAAATTTCGGTGAATCAAAAACTGCTCGCGAAAATCCAACCGAATGATGCGTTGAAATTTTGGATTCACACGCATCAAACTTCCGATTCGATTTCGCTTTTCGGTTTTGCGGAGGAAAAAGATTTGCGATTTTTCGAGCTGCTGAATTCGGTAAATGGGGTTGGTCCGAAAAGCGCGCTCGAAATTCTCGAAAAGCCGGCGGATGCGCTCGAAAAAATTATCGTGAGCGGAGATGCGAGGAAACTCGCGGAAACTCGGGGAATCGGGAAGAAAACGGCGGCACGGATTATTTTGGAATTGAGGTCGAAAATCGCAGGAGGCGATCCGGAAATTCCCGAAACTGCGGAGATTGATTCAGAAATTTTGGAAGCAGCGGCGCAGCTCGGATACCCGAAAAAAGTCGCGGAAAAAATTCTCGCGAAGCTGCCGCGAGAAATCACGGAAACAGAAGAAGTCGTGAGGTGGTTTTTGCAGAATGTGTGAATTTCAAGTTGGCGACCGGTCATTGGTTCTTGATCCTCGGTTCTTGGCACAAAAAAATTTCCAATTTCAATCCCACCTAGCCTCGACCAAATCTCCGTCTCTGCCCCCTCTTTCAGTTTTTCAAATCCCAGCTTCGCCTTCCCCCTTTAGAAAAGAGTGGTTGGGGAGGTTTAGGAAAATCAATTTTCAATTTCCACCTTTCAATTTTAAATTTCCAATGTCTAAAATCCACCCTCCACTTTCCAATTCAGTTGGAGCTTTCTGCAGAGACAGGTAAAATTCAAGCAATTTAAAAGTTTCAAAATGAATGCCAAGAAAATTATCACAGCGGTGAGCGGGGCGGTGATTGCTTTTGCTGCGCTCGCAATCACGATTAGCGCCCTTTTGAAGACTCCGAAAATAGAAAACTTCGCCGAAACAGTTTTCGTGAGTTCTCTCGAAAAACAAACCACGATGATAAATCCAGGAGGTTTGATTTCGGAAAAAGGCTCGCTGAAATTCGGGGAGTTCGCGCTTTTTCAGCTTACAAGTGAAGAAACTGAACTTGAATTTGTTTCCGCGGAATTCGATGAAAAAGTAGAGGCGATTGTTTCCGCGCGCGGACGGGTGAATTCAGGGAACGTACTTGCGGTAAATTTGCTTTTCGGGAGTGAACTTACTCTCTTGGATGACCGCGTGGCTGCATCAAACCGTGGCGGCAGCTTTATTTTTGAAAAAAATGCGGAAGCGGATTCCACGCGCGTGCGCGTGCTCTCCGGCAGCGCGAAACTCACTTTTCTCGACATAGACGGTTCTGAAATGTTTGAAGGAGCGCTGCTCGCAGGAGAAGAGACGGAGCTTACCAATGAGGTTGTCGCGGAAATTTTTGGAGCGGGAGACGAAATCGCGCAAGTGGCTGCTTGGAAGCAAAAAGTGCGAAAATTCAGCAGTAAATTTGAAGGAGAGAGTCAGCTCACGAGTAAAATTATCGAGTCGCTCCCTCAAGGAAAACCGAATGTTCTGCTTGCAGGATTCAATTTTGTGAAAGAAAAACTGCTTTTAAATCCGGAAGTGAAAGAAAATTTTTATGCGGAACAATTTGCCGGACTACTTGCGGAAGCTGCTGCGGGAGACGCGAGCGCAGTGAATGACTTTCTAGCAAATCCCGATCCAAAACTCCACGCACAATTTCAAAAAGTGGTGGCGCGAGCCATTCCTTTTACCCGCCTCTTTTTGACGGAATCGCTGTCACCCTCCACGAAAGAAAAAATCACGCAACTCGCGGATCTTTCCGCGCCATTCTCCGCTTTTGCGGAGATTACGAATCTTCCGGCAGTGAATGAACTCAACCGTAATCTTATTTTCATTGCCGACGATCCGAGTAACACGAAGCATACGCAGACATTTTTGAGTCGCGCGAAAAGTGGAGCCGAGGGAGCGAATATAGTAACTGCAGAATTGCTGCTGGCGACCTTGCAGCGTGATGCGGAGACTATGGATGCGGATTGGCTGGAGGCATGGACGGCGGTGAATCTCGCCCGAATCGTAACCGACCTCGATCTCGCGAAGGCAATCACTGATCAGCTTTCACTCGTGGAATTTCTCGTAGAATCCGGACAGAAAGAACTCGCTGGCAACGCGCTGCGAGAACTCGTGGGATTGCTCTCTCGCGGGCGTGATAAATTTTCAGAAGTTTCACTCGAAAAAATTGCAACAAAAGGAAGCGAACTCAAAAACCGCATTCTTTTTCTCGCGAGCCTCGGCGAAGATGTGAAATTCGATGAGGAATCGTATCGCGAGTGGGTGGCTGAACGAGAGAGGATCGAAGCGAAAAAAATAGCGGAGGAGGTCGCAGCAGCGGAAAAAGCCTCCCTCGCGAAACCCGGTCGCGTAACCCGCCCGCGTTCCGAACTTGAGAAGTTTTTGGATTTATCCGAAAAAGAGATCCCTCCCTCCCCCACGCAAGCTGCGGAAGAAAAATTGATGGAAACAGCAGCCGAAAATGAAAATTCTGCGGAAAGTGAAAGCGAACCGGAAGAAGCCGCGAGTCCGCCTGCGGAGTGATTTGCAAGCTTGAAGCATGTTAAAATTCGAGTTAATTTTTTATGAAACTCGCAACTGTCACTGTCACCGGCGCTGATAAACCCGGAATCATCGCGAAAACAACTGCCTCGCTTTTTGAAAACGGGGTGAACATCGTTTCGCTTGATGAGAAAGTCGTGAACGGAATTTTTTCGATGGTGCTCGCGGCGGACGTGAGGAAGTCGGATTTTGAGAAACTGAAGAAGGATCTCGCGAAAGTGGCGAAGAATCTTGATCTCGAAATCCGCGCGAATCTCCACGATACGAGAGAAATCAAAAATCTCGCGATTTTGGTAACGAAGGAAAAGCATTGCCTCGAGACAATCGTGGAAAATTGTGCAAACGGAAAAATCCGCGCGCAGCCAGTGGTGATAATTGGCAACCATCCCGATTTGAAACCTCTCGCGAAAAAATTGGGAATCCCCTTCCACCTCGCGAATGGCGGAAAAAAAGAGGAGCGCGAGCGCAAAACGATTCAACTGATCAAAAGATACAACGCAGACTTCATCGCGCTCGCGAGATTCATGCAAATTCTTTCGCCGGAATTTGTCGCGCGGTACGAAGGAAGAGTGATCAACATTCATCCAAGCCTCCTCCCCGCTTTCCCGGGCGCGCGACCGTACGATCAAGCCCTCGAAGCCGGCGTAGAAATCGTCGGCGTGACAGCGCATTTCGTGACAACCGATTTGGATCGCGGACCAGTCATTTGCCAGGATGCCTTTCGGGTGAATAAAAAAGATTCGATTGAAAAAATCCGCAAACAAGGGCAAAAAGTGGAAGCAAAAGTTTTGGCGAAAGCCTGCGAACTTTATTCGAAAGACAAACTCTACATGCAGTGGGGCAAGGTGCATTTTCGGTAAATTTGTTTTAAAATTTCCGCGGTTCGAAGATTGGCACCGAACTGACAAATCGAAAGTGTCCCCCGTCGAGCGAGGGAAATCCGAGTGGAA
>JAHISY010000011.1 GCA_018817365.1 Patescibacteria group bacterium
AAAATTATGGAAGGAGATTTCGCGCCGATTGTGGCGGTGCTCCGCGAAGCAGAAATTGCCGAAAAAATCAAACAGTGCTGACAGCTGACAGTTTGCAGCGAGCAGTTTTTTGCTAAAATTAGTTGTATAAATTTTTTCTGCTAACTGCTAACTGCAAACTGCTAACTAACTTTCGTGAAGCGCTTTTACAAATTAGTTTCGATCACGGTGGCTGTGTTGTTAAACATTGCAAATGCGAGCGCGCTCACCGACCCCGAACCAAATCCATTCGCAAATCTCGCAGAAGGTGAAAAAGTTTTTGACGCGGAGGTAATCGAGGCAAGCGAGGAAATTTTGACGATCGAGAATACCGATGGCGATCAGTTTTCGGGAAGAATGGAAGCAATTTTCAGATACCGCGACGGAGCCGGTCCCGCCGCCGCGGAGGAATTTTTTGCGGGAGACACAGTTCGCGTACTTGTGAATTCCGAAGGAGTGGTGCTCGCGGCGCAAAATGCGGAATTACTGCTCTGCGACCAAAATTTTTACGGGTGGGCGCGGGATGCCGACGAGGAAAAATTCAAGCTCGAAACGGTCGAGGGTGATTTTTACGAAGTTTTGATCGGAGAAACTACGCAGTTCCGCGACGAGGATTCGAAAATTCTTTTCGGCTACTCTCCTCGCGAAGATGATGTCGTGAAAATTCACGGCGTGGTGAATACGAATGCGCGGAAAATTTTTACCGAAACTTTCGGCGCGTACATCTCGCTGCTCGCGGAAGATGCGCTCGCGCCTTTTCTGGCGGAAATTGAAGCGCAAAAAGCGGAAGAGGCTGCCGCACTCGCAGAGAAATTGGCAGAGCAGATTTTCAGCGATGTTTCGCCGGAAAATGAATTTTTCTTCGCGGTGAATTTCGTCGCAAACGAGGGAATCGTGAGCGGCTATGCGGAAGGTGATTTCCGACCGGAAGGTGAAATCAACCGCGCGGAATTCACAAAAATTTTAGTAGGAGCGAGATTCGCGGAGGAGGTGGAAAATTTCGAAACCACCCAGATATCTGGGGGGTTAACAGCAGAAAGTTGCTTTCCTGATTTCACGACGAATGATTGGTTCGCGAAATTCGTCTGCTTCGCGCGGGCGAATGAAATTCTCGGCGGCTATCCCGATGGCAATTTCAAACCCGCGAATCCGGTGAATCTCGCAGAGGCGATCACGATTCTCGTGAAATCGTTCGGATTTTCAGTTGATGCGAATGCAGAGGGAGAGTGGTTTGAGCCATTTCTCGAAAAAGCGGAGCAACTGGAAATTCTACCGGAAGATTTTCCGGCAGCGAACGAAAATCTAACGCGCGGACAGATGAGCGAACTCGTGATGCGCGCGCTGAAATATTCACGAGGAGAACTCGTGGATTATTTGGAAGGGCTGGAAGAAGGTGAGAGCGAAGAACAATAGCTGCTAAAATACTCGGGATGCACTCCCCTGCCAATGCCAAGCCTGCTGATTCTCTACCGCGTTCGCTCCGAACCGGACTGCTGCCAGCTGAAATTTTGGCAAACCGCCGGAAATTCGGAGTGAATGAATTGGAAGTGAAGAAACCAGAGAGTTTGTGGAAAAAATTTTTGCGGCAGTTTGCGGACTTACTCGTGATTGTTTTGATTATCGCGAGCGTGCTTTCCTTCTTTTTCGGCGAAACCGTGGACGCAGTAGTGATTCTCGCGATTGTTTTTGTTAATGCGTTCATCGGCTTTTTTCAAGAATACAAAACTGAGCGGATGCTCGAAGCGCTGCAAAAATTAGTTGCTCCCACCGCGCGAGTGCTCCGCAGCGGCAAAGAGGAGGTGATTTCTGCGAATGAAGTAGTGGTAGGAGATATTCTCATTCTCGAAGAGGGAATGAAAGTTCCCGCAGATGCGATTCTGCTTGAAGCGAATGAATTAAAAATTGATGAGGCGATTCTCACCGGAGAATCGATTCCGGCGCGTAAATTTCTCGAATCGAAACAGCAGTCCGAACGAAAAGTTTTTTCGGGAACCACTATCATGAGCGGCAGCGGAAAAGCGGTTTGCAGCGCGGTCGGGCGAGAAAGCGAATTTGGGAAAATTGCCAAACTCGCCACTCATACCCAAAAACCCGAATCCCCGCTCACAAAAGAAATGAAGAGCATCGGGATTTTCGTTGGAAAAATCTCACTCGGAATTTCCGCAGTTCTTTTTGCGATAGGATATTTTTTTCAAAATTACTCCCCCATTGAGTCGTTACTTTTTGCAGTCGCGGTCGCCGTTGCGGCAGTCCCGGAAGGACTACCAGTCACGCTCACCACTGCGCTCGCGCTCGGAATGCAAAGGTTGGTCCGCAAACGCGC
>JAHISY010000115.1 GCA_018817365.1 Patescibacteria group bacterium
GAAACCGTATCCCGCGCCGGAGCTCACATGGGCGGGTGTGCGCGAAGATGTGATCGCGCTTGCCTCGAAAGATTCCGAAGATCCTGAGGGCTTCCGCCTCGCGGGGATTGCACTCGGTCGCGCAGATAATATTACTCGCGGGGTGGAACTTTTTTACACGCTTTACCAGCAGCTTGGCGGGAAAAATTTGACCGAAGCTGCGAAGGAGCGCGCGCGCGACGATTCCGGCAAAGCTTATCAGCCGCTTACCGCCACGCTTGATTTCCTCACCTCATTTTCGCGAAACAGCCGAAATCAAGAGTACTCGTGGAATTCCAAAATTGCCGCGTTTGCTCCCGAAAAAGAGCTTGACGCGTTTACGCGCGGGAAGGTAGCGATGATTGCGGGCTATTCGTATTATTACGAAGAGATTAAAAATTTGATTCAACAGCAAAAAAAATCAGGGAAAGACCCGATTGAGATTTCAGAAGTTGGCATTGCCCCATTCCCGCAAATTCACGATCCGCAAGCCGGCAATCCGAAAGTCGTGCTTGCCGATTTTTTTGCGCTTTCGGTCGCGAAGTCTTCCGAACACCCTCTCCAAAGCTGGATGCTGATTCTCAAGCTCACGGGAAATTCCGCGCAGCAAAAATATTTCAAAGCCACAAAAAAACCGACTTCGCGGCGGGATTTGATCGAAGAGCAAAAAACAGATCCGCTTTTCGGGATTTTCGCAGAGCAGGCGGTTTATGCTGATACTCTCACGATTATGAATGACGAGCTTTTTGCGGAAGCAGTAGCGGATGTTTTGAATCGCATTTCGGATGGAGAAATCACTCCAAGCGACGGTTCGGCAGAGCTCGAAAAAGTTTTCGCTTCAGCAGCAGAAAGTTAAAGCTAACCCCTCAGATATCTGAGGGGTTAGCAGTGGGGTAAAATTTCTTAGATGCTTTTCACGCGAAAACTCAAATTCCCGCGGTTTCATCAAAAAATAAATCTTCTTCGCGTTTCCCAATTTTTTTTCGGAGTCGGAATTTTTCTCATCCCGCTGCGAATTCGCAGCCTCGTTTATTTCGGCGAGTCCTATTCGCTCGATTTTTTTAATGAATATCTCGCTTTCTTTATTCACGCGAGCGAGATTTTTTTTCTCCTCGCTTTTTTTATGCTCGGTATCGCTTTCCTTTTTCAAAAAGTTAACCCCCGAGATGTTTTGGGAGACAACACCATTCCTTCGCCAAAAATTCTCCCCCCGTTTTTTATCCTCCTCGCGGTTTCTGCCGCGGCGGTTCCGTTCGCGCGCGATCCGCTGCTTGCACTCCTCCATTTTTGGCGGCTGTTTGAATTCGCGCTCGCGGCATTCTTCATCGCCTCCGGAATTTTCGATTGGCAGGCGATTTTGCGGATTCTTGCGGCTGCTTTTTTTCTCCAGACTTCCCTTGCCATCGCGCAATTTTTCGCGCACGGCGAGCTCGGCTTCCATTTTTTTGGCGAAAGTTTTTTTACCGCTGAAACTTTCAATGTCGCCAAAACCGCGCTGCCGACAGGCGAAGTGCTCATTCGCGGGATGGGTACGCTTGCGCACGCGAACATTCTCGGCGGTCTCGCAGCGACTGTGCTCCTCCTTCTCGCGGCGTATCCCCGCAAATCCGCGCCCGTTTATTTCATCTCCGCCGTGATTCTCGCAGGAATGTTTTTCTCGTTCTCGCGGGCAGCTTACCTCGCTTTTTTTGCGGGAATTTTCGTGCTGCTCGTTTTTCAGTTTCGTCGCCGAATTATTTCCTCGCTTGTTGCTTTCAGTATTTTTGGAATCCTTCTCTTCATATTCGGCGCTCCATTTTTCGTTCGGCTGCAATCGGATTCCGGCGTTCCCTCTCGTCTCGATCAAATTTCCCACGCGGTTGAAATTTCTCGTGAAAACCCCTTCGGCGTCGGTCGCGGCGGCTACACCCTTGCGCTCGCAGAAAATTTTCCGCAGCTCGAAAGTTGGCAGTTGCAGCCGGTTCACAATTTTTTCGCGTTGAAATTAGCAGAAGAATCCGCGCTCGCCGCGCTCGCGTGGCTCGCGGTTTTTGGCGCGCTCGCGTGGCAGGCTTTCCGCCGAAAAAAATTCACTGCCCTCGCGCTCGTCGTCGCCACTTTCATTCTCGCGAATTTCGACCACTATTTTTCGACGAATTTTTCAGCCGAAGCGATTTTGTGGATTGTGTTCGGTTTCGCCGTTGCGAGAATTAGCGAGAAAAAAATGATGTTCAAAAATACCGCACTTTGATTTTAGTGAGTTGCGCATTTCCCAAACCGCCTGAATCCTGATTCAGACAAGAAATTTAAGTTTCAAACTTGACAAATTAAAAAATTTAAGTTAATTTAACTTCTTGTTTGGGTGCACTGCGGCGTTCTTTGATTTCTCGGTTTGTGGGGAGACGCGTGAGAGTGGTAGCTGGTGGGATCCCGTTGCGGGATGCTCGCTCGTTCGCGCTCGCGCGTTCTCTTCGCAGGTATGTCCTTGTGAAAACGGGGATCTAGTTAATCTGCTAAATCGGCGGTGAGATTAAAATGTTTCAGCTTCGATTTAGCGGATTAACTTTAAAATTTTTTAAAAGGAGGTAAAGATATGTTTGTTGCTCTTTTTATATCGGTAATCGCTATAATACTGGGGATTAGCGGCAACATTAAAAGCGCGATCGGACTCATGGCGATTTTATTCCTTTTCGGAATAATGATCGCCATAGATAAAGTAATTCGTTTTTTTTCTCGTCGCTACGCGGCGCGAAAAAAAACAAATCCTGCGAAGTAATGATCAAGGAAATCGGAATGTTTCACCACATTCCGATTTCCTCACTTTTTTGCGTGTCCGAAAATTTTTCAGTTAAAATGAAACAACTCTCTCGCAAAAATATTAACCTCCCAAAAATGCTCGGTACCCCTCTCACTTCCACTGCTACCAAAATTCTCCTCCTCGGCTGCGGGGAACTTGGCAAAGAAGTCGCGATTGAGGCGCAGCGGCTCGGCGTGGAAGTAATCGGCGTCGATCGCTATGCGAACGCGCCCGCGATGCAAATCGCGCACCGCAGCTATGCAATCGACATGCAGGATGCGCAGAAATTGCGGGAAATTATCGAGACTGAAAAACCCGATTTCGTCGTTCCCGAAATTGAAGCGATCAACACTGAGCTTTTGTTGCAACTTGAAAAAGAGGGCTTCAACATCATCCCGACCGCTCGCGCGACGAATCTCACGATGAATCGCGAGGGGATCCGGCGGCTGGCGGCGGAAGAATTGAATCTCAAAACGGCGCGGTACGCGTTCGCTGCGAATCGCGAGGAATTCGAAACAGCCGTCCGCAAAATCGGAATTCCGTGCGTGGTGAAGCCGATTCAATCTTCGAGCGGGAAGGGGCAATCTACGATTCGTTCAAAGGACGACATCGGAAAAGCCTTCGAGTACGCTCTTTCCGGCAGTCGCGGAAAATCCGAAAAAATCATCGTCGAAGAATTCATCAAATTTGAAACAGAAATTACCCTCCTCACCGTCCGCCACGCGGGCGGAACTTCTTTTTGCGATCCAATCGGACACATCCAAATTGCCGGCGATTACCGCGAGAGCTGGCAGCCGCAAATTTTTCCAAAAAAAGTTCAGGCGGAATGCGAGGCGGTTGCGAAAAAAATTACCGACGCGCTCGGCGGACGGGGGATTTTCGGTGTCGAACTTTTCATTGCCGGCGATGAAGTCATTTTTTCCGAAGTTTCTCCTCGCCCGCATGACACCGGAATGGTCACCCTCATTTCTCAGAATTTAACCGAATTCGAACTGCACGTCCGCGCGATTCTAGGTCTGCCGATTCCCGAAATTAGGACAATCCAGCCGGGGGCTTCGCGGGTGATTCTCGCGGCGAAAGATTCGACTCAAATTTCTTTCGAGGGAATTGATGAGGCTTTGCGGGAAAAAGGGACGACGATTCGCCTCTTCGGTAAACCGTCCTCGCGTCCCAATCGCCGGATGGGAGTTTGTCTAGCTCTGGATGAGAATGTCGATGCGGCGCGGGAAAAAACAGCGCGGATGTTGGGGAAGGTGAGAGTGGTGGAGGGTGAATTGGAGAGTTGAAGATGGAGAGTTGAAAGTGAAGGATAGAGCAGAGATGGAAGTTTGGAAATTGAAAATTTTCTGCCGACTGCCATTTGCCACCAATTTGTCAACTACCGCTTCGACCACTGCGGCGCTCTCCTCGCTCTCTTCAAACCCGGCTTCTTTCGCTCTTTCTTCCGTGAATCACTGGTAATGAAGCCGACCTTTTTTAGCGGGCTTTTTCGGCTTTCATCTTCTTTTACGAGTGCTCGGGAAATCCCGTGGCGGCACGCTTCTGCACCTGCTGAAATTCCGCCGCCGATGAGTTTGATTTCGACATCGTAACTTTTTTCACTCGCATCCGCGACTTTGAAAGGCGCGAGAAAAGAAGCCACATCTTTCCCAACAGTGAAGTATTCTTTGAGTTTCCGGTCGTTTATGAGGATTTCACCCTTTCCGTTTGGAAAAATCTTTACGCGCGCAATCGCCGTTTTACGCTTCCCGACTGCGTAAATGTACGGCTTAGCATTCACGGGCTTCTCTTCGGTTTTGGATTTGGCTGGATTCAAATTTGAGGAATTAAAATAATTTTAAACTTTCAGTTCAATCGGTTTCTGCGCTTCGTGAGGATGTTGCTCACCTGTAAAAATTTTCAAGCGCTGCAATCTTCCGTCGCGCAGCCGATTTTTCGGCAACATTCCGCGGACTGCCAATTCCAAAATTCTCTCCGGCTTTTTGACGAGTAGTTCTTTAGGAGTCACTTCTTTCAAGTTTCCGCGGTAGCCGGAGTGTCGGTAATAAATTTTGTCGGTGAGCTTTTTTCCAGTGAAACGAATTTTCTCCGCGTTCACGATGATTACACCGTCGCCGAGATCGAGATGCGGCGTGAAGTCAGCGCGATGTTTTCCGCTCAATCGGCGCGCAGCTTCGGTCGCTACTTTTCCGGGAGTTTTCCCGTTCGCGTCGATCACGAACCACTTCGCATTTTGAGGAATTTCGGAAACTTTTGGGAGGGGGGTTTTCATTTTTAAACTAATTCAATTTGAACTTTCGGGGCAGCATCGCCTTTTTGAATACCAATAGGAGTGATGCGAGTGAATCCTGATTTGCGTTCCGCATATTTTGGCTTCAGCTCTGCAATCATTTTTTTTTGCGCTTTTTCGTCAAGTAAATAAGATTTCAAATACCGAATCATTTCGCGGTCTTCTGTTTTTTTCTTCAAATTCACGATCAGTTTTTCGAAGACCGGCTGCAACGCGCTTGCCTTCGCGGCGGAGGTTTGGATTTTGTCGTGGAGAATCAAACTCGTCGCAAGATTTCGCAGCAGCAATCGGCGGTGATCCGCCTGTCGCCCGAGCTTCGAGATTTTTTTGACACGATGTCGCATGTCTTAGTTGATAGTTTTTAATTATTAATAACGAGATTTTAATTTTTTAGATTTCCGTGTTCGCAAAAACGGCAAAATTACTCGCCTTCACTTTTGAGCTTCAATCCTTTTGCTGCGAGTTTCTCATTCACTTCATCGAATGCTTTCGAGCCGAAGCCGCGGAGTTCTTCGATTTTGCTCTGACCGCATTTCACGAGTTGCTCTACGCTGCCAATGCCTCCGTTGATAAGAGCATTCAGCGTGCGCGGAGTGAATTGCAAAGTTTCGATTGGAGTGTATTTTTCCGTGCTCGGTTTGCTTTCCGCATCATCTTCTCCGGTTGGACCCGTCGCGTTAATCTTTTCTTCTGCTGCAATTTTCTCAGGGTCGGTAGCGAATTCCTCTTCTACAGCTTCTTCTTTCGTGTTGAAAAGATTGAAGTAGGATTTCAAAACATTGCTCGCGAATTTTATTGCATCTTCAGGGTTCATCGAACCGTTTGTTTTCACTTCCAGTTCCAATTTATCCAAATTAGTCATTCCGCCCACGCGCGTAGCGGTTACATCGTATCTCACTCTTTCCACAGGGCTAAACATCGCATCAAGATAAATCAAACCAACTTCTTTATTGTTCTTCTGCCGCTCGGCGGCGGGCAGGTAGCCCACTCCCTTTTCCACTACGATCTCCATTTTGAGTTCGCTTTTTTTATCAAGAGTGGTGATCACGAGATCGGGATTCAAAATTTCGACATCCGCATCTTTTGAAATATCTTTCGCTCTCACCTCGCCGGAGCGATTCTTTACTTCAAGTTTGAGAATTGCGGGCTTCTTCGAATGTTTTTTAATATTTAGCTGTTTTAAATTTAACAGCGAATTCAGCAGCGAATCTTTTACTCCCGAGAGTGCGGAATATTCATGGGTAGCTCCTTTCACCTTCACTGCCGCCACCGCTGCTCCCGGTAATGAACCCAAAAGCACCCGGCGAAACGCATTACCGAGAGTCATCCCATAACCATTCGGCAGGGGAGCCACCGTAAAAAGCGTGTGGTTGTCTCCCACCTTTTTGGCGGATATTTTTGGAAGACCGATTTCTTTTTGGATGATATGCATAGTGGGAAAGTTAGAAGTAAAAAGTCGAAAGTAAAAAGTTTGTTTTTTTATCTCGAATAAAATTCCACGATGGTTTGCGTGTCGATTTGCTCACATTCTGTAAATTCCGGAATCCCGACAATTTCCGCTGTCAATTTCGCGAGATCGACTTTCAGCCATTTTGGAGAGGCGTCTTTTTGCTTCACGATTCCAGCAAAAATCGGAGAATCCATTTTTTTCACTTCGATTTTGTCACCCGTTTTCACTTGAATGCTTGCGGTACTCGCGCGCTTCCCTTTTATGCGGAAAAATCCGTGGTTTACGAGCTGCCGCGCCTGATTCCGCGATTTCGCAAATCCTGCGCGGTAAACTGCGTTGTCGAGGCGGGTTTCGAGCAGTCGGATGAAATTCTCGCCGGTGTTGCCAGTCAGGCGGTTTGCTTCTTCGTAGTATTTTTTAAATTGTTTTTCTGTGAGATTGAAGGTGCGTTTGCCGGCCTGCTTCGCGCGAAGTTGCGTATGGTACTCCGTTTTTTTACCGAAAGCATTTTTGCCGTATTTTCCAGGCACATCCGGCTTTCGCAGAAATGCGCACTTTTGGGTGTTGCAGCGCTCGCCTTTCAAAAACAATTTTTTTTCCTCGCGGCGGCAGAGTCGACATTTGGGTCCGTTGTAAAGCAATTTAGAGTTTAAGGTTTGGATAAAATTATTTCGCTGCTTTGCGTTTTTGGGATTGTTTCAGTTGTTTCAAATCTTGCTTGAATTTTTCCAGCTGCTCCGAAAAGCGCAGTAAATCTCGCGTTGTTTTTGCGATCAGTCTCTCCAGCCAATCAATTCTTTTGAATACTTCTTTATTTCCTCCGCTTTTTTTCAAAAACTCTAATTCTTTCACCACGATCTTAAATTGCTCTTGAATTTCCGCGAATTCAGGAAGCACTTCCTCTCTCAAATCTAACAATTCTTTTTCCACTCGAGCTAATCTCACATTAATTTTCTTCACTTCACTTTCGAGTGAACCGACATCACTCTTGAGAGAACCGACATCATCTCGTAATCCCGCCAACTCGGTATCGATTGAATCGAGCCTAGGCATTACGGTTTGGTCGAACGCCTCGAGAAAGAAATTTCGCAATTTTTTTTCAGTTAATTCCAAAATAAAAAATTAAACTCTTCTCGGCTTCCGTTTCCGACAACCGCCGTGGGCGGAGGGAGTGCGATCGGTGATGGAGTCCACATCAATTCCCGACGCGGAAAGTCCGCGCACCGCTTGCTCGCGACCGGGTCCGATTCCTTTCACGAAGACATCTACCATTTCCATTCCAAATTCTTTCGCTTTTTCCGCTGCATTTTTCGCTGCAACTTGAGCCGCATATGGAGTCGATTTCCGAGTTCCTTTGAATCCGCTCGCACCGCTCGTCGCCCAGCAGAGGGTAGCATGATTTTCGTCGGTGATCGTCACAATCGTGTTATTGAATCCGGCTTTGATGTGAGCGAATCCGCGCGGTATTATCCGGCGAATTTTTCTTTTTTTACCTTTCACTTTTTTAGCGGATTTGGCGGCAGGTTTCGCCTGTCCTGCTTGTCCTGAATTTGCCGAAAGGGAGTTTGTCGAACGGGAGCCTGCCTGCGATGAGCCTGTCGAATCTGTCGGACGAGCAGCCTTTTCTTCGGAATTTTTCTTTTTTTCGGTCACTTTTAGAAACAAAAATTAAAAATTAAGTCTGAAAGTTTTTACTTCTTTTCCACTTTTTTGCGCCCGGAGCCGATTGACATTTTTCTGCCGCGTTTCGTGCGCGAGTTATTTTTCGTGCGCTGCCCGCGGACAGGCAATCTTTTTTTGTGGCGGGTGCCGCGATAAGCGTTAATATCTTGGAGCAGTTTGATATTTTGATTCACAATTCTTCGCAAATCTCCTTCCGTCGGCTGTTTCGCAACTTCCGCACGGAGAGCTTCTTCTTCTTTTTCAACTAAATCTTTCACTTTTTTGTTCGGTTCTACTTTTGCGTTAGCGCAAATTTTGCGGGCAAGGGATTTTCCCACACCCGCGATTGTGAGGAGCGCCGCCTCGATCCTTTTTTCATTCGGAAGGTTGATCCCAGCAATTCTAGCCATAAATAGGTTTTAGGGGGATAGGGTTTAGAGTGTTAGAATTTTTTTAAAAGAATTGAAAATTGTAAATTATGTATTGCAAATTGACTTATCCCTGCCTCTGTTTGTGACGCTTCGTTTGGCAAATCACGCGCACCACGCCTTTTCGGCGGATGACTTTGCATTTTGCGCAGCGAGGTTTTACAGAAGGTTTGACTTTCAATGTTTTTAGATTAATTTTCCACTGATTGTATTTCGTGGAGAGCAGCTTCTTTATTTCGGAAGCGAAAGGTGAGTCTCCCGCGATTGAGATCGTAAGGATTGAGTTCGACTTTCACATAGTCCCCGAGAATAATTTTGATATGATGCATCCGCATTTTTCCGGAAATACGCGCTTTCAGCCGATGTCCTTTGTAAATCTCATCGAGCAGTTCAATCAAAAATTCTGTATTCGGAAGAGTTTCCATCACGCGCCCAAGCGCGAAAATCACTTCTTTGTCGGATTTTGGCACACTTTTTCTCTTATGATGCACCACTTGTTTTTGGAGTTTGAAATAGCGAGCCATAAAAATTTAAAGCCGGAAGATTATACGGACAGAAAAGGAAGAAAGCAAACTTCAGGAGAGTTTTTTAATAAAAAGAGAAAAATTGTCTTGCAAAAAATTTAAATGTTGTTAGAATTTACCCCTAATTGAAAGTTAGGGCAAGTGCTTAATGCTCAAATAGAGATTTAAAATTTAATTTTAATTAAATGGCTGAATATCCGAAATTTGTATTTATCCGTCGAACGGTCCCTTCGGTGTTTGAAAAAGTAAAGAAGGGGGATAACAAAGAAAAGTTCAATGGGGACATTAAAACTATTTTAAAACTTCAGAAGCTTGTGAGATCAAAGATTCTTCCAGAGAAAGAATCAGAATTTCAACGCACAATAGATCGTCTTACCAATCAAGTTCCTCCCGAAAAACTGGCTGCCGCGATCACTGCGGAAGAAAATCAAAAAAAGTGAAAATTTGAGAATTGTCGATTTGCTAAACTTCCCGCGTGAAATCGCCTCTTCAAATCTTGATTCTCGCCGGCGGAGTCGGCACGCGCCTGTGGCCGATGAGCCGGAAAAAGCTGCCGAAACAATTTCAGCCGCTCATCGGGCGACAAACTCTTTTTCAGCTTGCGATTTCCCGCGCGCGAAAAATTACGGGACCGAAAAATATTTTTGTAGCAACGAATGAACAATTTTCCAAAACTGTAAAAAAGCAGGCTCCCGCGCTGCCCGCGAAAAATGTGATCTCCGAGCCGGCTTTTCGCGATACCGCCACTTGCCTTGGTTTCGCTGCGGCGATTCTCGAGAAAAGAAATCCCGGCGGCGTATTCGCGGTCGTGTACGCCGATCATCTCATTCGCGAAGAAGCGGAATTCATCCGCAAAATCCGCGCGGCGGCTGAAATCGCAAGCTCCGGAAAATTGGCAATCATCGAAGTCGAGTCGCAATTTCCCGCCACTCAATTGGGGTGGGTGGAGGTTGCACTGTCGCGCGAATTGAAAAAATCGAGAGGGGAACGAGTTTTCGAGTTGAAAAAATTTATCGAAAAACCGGATTTACTTCGCGCAAAAAAATTCCACCGCTCGAAAAATTTTTTTTGGAATACCGGTTTATATGTTTGGCGGAGCGATGTTTTGCTGTCGAAATTCCAAGCTCACCTTCCCAAAACTTTCGCGCGGCTGATGAAAATTTCGAAAAATTTAAATTCGCCAAGAATTATCAAAAAAGAATATTCCGCGTGCGAGAAGATTTCGATTGATTTCGGAATAATGGAAAAAGTTCCGCCGCGCGAGATCGCCATTCTTCCCGCGAAGCTCGGCTGGAGCGATGTCGGGACATGGGAAAGTTTGAAACTTGTCCTCGAGCAACATCGGAGAAACGAACTCTCGGATGCTGACGAAAATTTAATCGAGAATGATTTTCTGGCGATTGATTCGACTGGAAATTTCGTGAAACTCGATTCTAAAAAATTCGTCGCGCTTGTCGGAGTTAAAAATTTAATTGTCGTCGAAACAAAAGATGCGTTGCTTATTTGCCAAAAGTCGAAAAGTGGAGAGGTCAAAAAAGTTGTGCAAAATTTAGAAAATGGAGTTGAGCAGCGGAGAAAACTACTCTAAAATCCGCGCACTTTATTCCAATTATCAATTCTCAATGTACAATGTGCAACGCTTGACGCGCAAATACACTTGAAAAATTGATCATTGTACATTGTGCATTTAACCTTTTAACAAGATGGGCTCACGATCAAAATTCCACGGCTTAACGGGGATTTCCCAGCGCCGCATCAAATCGAATGTCGCGAAGCGGACGCGTAAAGCGAAATTAAACGCGAAAAAAAGAGATTCTCTCGCGGAAATTTCCGAAGCCTTGAAATCAATTCCGGAAGTTTCATAACTTAAAACTTGTGGCAAAAACTTTCAAACTTACCATTCTTTCCGCCGAGCGCGAACTTTATTCCGGCGATGCGGAGGCTCTCACGATTTCTACCGAAATGGGGGAGATCACCGCGATGGCTGATCATCGCCCGCTCGTGGCGAATTTGGAGCCGGGAGAATTGAAAATCCAAAAGCCGGGTAATCAAACCGACTGGATGTTTGTCGGCGGGGGAGTACTCGAATTCACTCCTGCGAATAAGTGTCGAGTGCTCGCGGATGTTGCTGAACGGGTTGAAGAAATTGATGAAAAACGGGCGGAGGAGGCTCGCGAGCGCGCGAAGAAATCTCTCGAAGCAGCGAAGTCCGAGCCGGAAGTGGCGGAAGCGAAAGTCGCTCTTTTGAAAGCTCTTGCGCGAATTCGGATTGCGGAGAAGAATCGGAGATTGCGAGGGAGGCGATAGATGGGTTTGGTTTTTAAACACTTTAAATTAAAATATGAATTTCTTATCAAAAATTTTTACACCCAAGTCTGACAAAACAATAGAAACTTGCATTTCTATTTATCAAAAAGCAAAAAAGAAAAGACCAAATAAATCAGAAAGAGATTGTCTAAAAATTGTATTACTGACAAAGCCACCATTTGATTATCAGCATAATAAAGTTATAGATTTCATTTTAGATGAGCAGGCAAAAAATATTAAGGAATTAGCTAGTTTCATTGTTGAATATGGGAAAGATAAAGGTATGTGGCAAAACAGAGAAAGGAACCTAAAATTTTTAGATGACATTAGAAACAGAAATGCAGATTTTTTTAGAGAGTTTTGGGGAAAATAATAATTCATTTACTTGCCAATAAAATCCATTTTCAAAGTCTCCTGCAGGTTCAGATTTGTAATCTGAACCCTACATTTCTAAATCGGAAGCGGGTCAACTCGAATCCGTCTTCCCTGATTCGCTGAACTCCAAATCCAATCCTCTGGATTCTTCACATACTGTTTGCGGACTGGATCGTAATGGATGTACTCAACTTTTTGATTGAAAAAATCTTCGCTTTCGATTATTTTTGGCATATTGCTCGGCTGCCAAAATTCATAACCGCCCTTCAGACTTTCAAATAATTTCAAAACATTTGGCTCAAAGGCGATGATATTTTTCTGCATTTCTTTCGAGGTGAATTTTTTGAAATCTCTCACGAATCCGATTACATCGGGAGAAGAAATGACTAGATGAATGTGATTCAGCATAAAAACATAAGCGTGAATTTTGAGCTGTTTGTATTTTTGGCAGTAAGTCAGAGAATCTGCAAGGATTTGAAAACGATTATGTCTGTCAAAAATGTAATACCAATTTTTGATTGTGAAGGTGAGGAAGTATGTTGCGGAGGCGTACTCTTTGGGAATGCGGGGTGAGGGCATAGTGAGCGCATTTTACAAACAGGGGTTCAATTTACAAAATTGAACCTGCACTAAACCCCAGGGGTCGACCGTGCCTACCGGCAGGAAGGTAGACAGAATTTCAAAATATTGCGCAGTAATTTCAACCCCAGGGGTTGGAAAATCTCACCACCTTCAATTATCTGAACCACTCACTGAAAAATTCACTCCAAATAAAAATGAAAGAATCATGAAAATCCTGCCTACCCTCCGAAGCTCCGCCACAGCGGAGCGAAGGATGGGTAATCAAGCGAATTATGATTCAGATATTCAGTGAATCAGAAAATTTTACCGCATTGCACATTGCACATTGATAATTGCACATTGATCATTCACTCCACCCCCTGCCAATTTTCACCCAAAACTAAAGTCAAATCGAAACCGCGCTTCCGTAATTCCACTGGTCCGAATTCAATTTCCCCGCCAGCAAGATTCCGCAAAATCTGCGCCGCTTCGCCGGCGATTTCTTCGTCGTAAAAATAAATCGTCGTCTCCGCGAGCGTGCCGCCGGGGTAATTATTTATTCGCGCGGTATTCAAACCATAGCGATTCAAAGCATACGCCGCTTTCTCCGCCACGTGCTGAGTTCCACTGCCGTTCAAAACCTCGATTGCGAGCTGTTCCACTGCCACGCGGGGATGCGAAAAGAGGATATTTGTGAGTGCGTGGATTTTTTGAAAATCATTCCCGTCCGGCAACAGCACTGCTGCTCCATTGTAATCTTCGCGATTCGGCGCGTACAAAATTCCTCCCGCGAAAGTTGGCTCGTCGTTCAAAACAATCGAGGCGAGATTTTGTTTGTCGAATCCGTCCGCGATTTTCCCAATCTGCAGGATTTCGCGAAAACGGAGATTCGTCTCCACGCGATCTTCAAAAATATTCCATAATTGCTTCAATTTTTGCGGACTTGTGAGAATTTCTTTCTCGAGAGCTTTTTCGCGAATTGCCTCCAAAACTTTTTGCTGCCGCGCCGCGCGATCAAAATCGGAAGTTGTTTTCCGGCTTCGCGCGAATTGTAGCGCGGTTGCGCCGTCGAGAGTTTGCACTCCTGCTTCAATTTCAAACGGGCAAAAATTCAACAAATCCGGGCACGGATAAAACGGGTCATTGATCGGTTCCTCCACCAAAATTTTCACGCCGTCGAGCGCGTCAATCAAATCAGTGAATCCTTTGAAGTCGACTTTTGCGAAATAATGGATCGGAAGATTCGCGATCTCGCTCGCAACTTTCGAAACAGATTCGAGTGCGGCTTCCGAATCTTTTAGCCGCTCCTTTTCGTACTCGTAAATTTTGTTTACGCGCATCCCGAAACCATCTTCCGATTTCACCCAAAAATCGCGCGGGATCGAAAGCATCGAAAGAGTGCCGAAATCGTGGTGGTAGCTCGCAATCAAAAAAGTGTCAGTCAATTCTCCGCCATCGTGGTTCTCACCTCCCACTCCGAGGAGGAGAAAATTTGTGCGCTGCTCGCGATCTTGATGCAGGTCTCCCGCAAAAACCCATACAAGATCGGTGAGTGAACCTCCGTTAAAAACTGCGTAAAAACCGGAGAGCAGTTGAAAAACGATGTAGATTCCGATAATTACCAGTAGCCAGCGAATGCAAGCGGATATTTTTTTCATAAAAGGCGCAAAGGATATGGTTCAATTTTTAATTTTCAAGTCTCACTTTTCAATCCATCCTTCGTCCCGATTGCAATCGGGACTACGGAGGACAAAATAAATTTTAATTTTCAAATTAATTCAAACTTCCCGAAGCTTTAGAATTTGGTAATTATTTAGAAGTTGGTTATTGGAAATTTTGGCGCGAATTTTAAAAGGTTGGAAGACTTGAAACAACCCCTCGAAATGATTCACCGCGTAAATCATTTTTCCAGTAGCTTCTCCACACGATGGGAGTCTAAATTTAGAAAAGTGAGCGTCCACGCCGTGGTCGTGAAAACATGCAGCACTCCCGCGAGATAGGCTGCGAGCAAAATTACCGCAAATCCCACAAACACCGCGAGAATAATTCCAAAAGTAAATGCGATTGCGCTCACAAAAAAATTAGCGACAAAAGCGACGAGCGCGGGAATGAGGAAAATCAGGACCACATTTATGATTACTCGAATCGAGATCAAAAGCATCAAAAGCCACATCAAAATCGTTTTCCCAAAATTGCTCACCACGAGTTTTGCGCTGCCAGCGAAGGCGGGGATGAGTTTGCTGTTTTCCAGCACGATGAAATTCTGCGCGTAAATGAAGAGGAAGCTCATCATGAAAGAAACGAGGAAAATGAAACCGAGCAGAAAAACCAACCACGAAGGAGTCCCGAGTTTGCGGATCGTGAGCGAGATCACAGTGAGAAAATAAATGAAGCCGAACGAGCCGATTACCGCTCGAAACTCAAACATCCGCAAAAAGTGGTGCGCTCCGATTGCGATTCCATCACTCGCTCTTACGCCTTCTTTTTTTTTGTGAATCGCGGAAGTGAGTCCGATGATTCCCCCTTCGCAAAGCGGCGGGAGAAGAAAGTAAAAAATTCCGACAATCGCCGCCAAAACGATGAGGAGAATTGCGAGAGTGGGGTGATTGCCCGCGAAACCGAGCACAAAAGATTCAATTTTCTCAAAATCAAATTCCTTCGCACCGAAAAATGGCGAGGTTTGAAATGCGAGAAATTGGTAAACGAGGTAGCCGATGCCTACGAGAGTTCCGAAAAAAGCGGGGATGACACCGTACCACACGAGCCCGCGCTCGTTGTTCGTCATTCGCCACGCGATTTTGATTACTTCACTGCATTTCATAAATTCCGGAGCATTCTAATTTTATGAGAGGGCGAAAGCAAAAATTGAGGTTGAGAAGCGATGATTTTTTTGGCAGAATCAGTTCCGAATAAAAAAATTGTTCAACTTGAAAAAGCTTCTCACCGTTTTCGCACTCGTATTCCTGCTGTTTGCGTGCCGGGAGTTCGATCTTGCGGACGTCGAAGTCGAGATTCCGACGGGAAAAAATTTCGCGAGTTATGACTCTCCACTCCAAACCGCCTCGAAATTTAACTCCTTTTTCGTGAAATTTCACACCCTCGGGGAGGGTGAAATTGCGTTCGCCGCGTGGTTCGAAGTGGCGGGCGGATCGGGGCAGCTTGAGAAAAATGAAATTGAAATCGAGTGTGAAAATTCAATATGTTCTGGTTTCGCGATCACTGCGCTCGCCACAGGCTTTCAATTTCAAATCGGACTTTCGGGAGAGCCCGGCTTCCGTGCGGATAGTTTTGAGATTGAGACGAAAAATATTTCTGTCAAAAATGGTTTAACCCGCGAGTTAGTTCGCGGGTTAATCCCAGTTGCGCGCGCGCAGCTCACCGACCTGCCAATAATTTCTCGCGAAGAATGGGGCGCAAATTCCGACTACCTCCTCAAACGGGATGTCGCAACAGTCCCGTCCAGCGGGGAGGCATGGAGCAAGCGGCAGCAGGATTGCGAGGAGTGGCAACAAAATTATCCGGAAGAATTCGAAAATGATGGTCGGCTTATTTCCGTGGATTCTCAAAATCAAGAATTGCAGTGGCCTCGGACGTATTCGAAAGAAATCCGCAAAATCGTCATCCACTCCACCGCCACCGACGGCGAGAAAGATGTGAACGGCGATTCCGAATTCACTCCGGAAGATGTGGAGGCGGCTGTGCGCGCGATTTATTATTACCACGCGATGTGGCGGGCGTGGGGCGACATCGGTTATCATTTTTTGATCGACTCATTCGGAAATATTTACGAAGGCAAGTCGGGCAGGGATTTCGTGGTCGGCGCACACGCTTTTTGCGGGAATACCGGCACGATTGGAATTTCTTTCATCGGCAGTTTTGCCGAGGAGCTACCCTCGAATGCCGCGCTTGATTCTGCCGAGCAGCTGCTCGGCGAGCTTGCGAATTTGTATTCTCTCGACCTCTCCCTGAGTTCGCAGTGGCACGGCAAATTTACAAAAAATCTAATCGGTCATCGCGAGGTGGTGGCGACGGAGTGTCCCGGAGACGAGGTGCAGGCTTACCTTTCCGAACTCGCTACGCGAGCGATGAGTTATGCGCGCGGCAACAAAATTTCGAATGAGGACTTTGATTACAATTTACTCGAAAGCAATTCCCCGCTTTTTTTGAATCCGTTCGAAACGGAGGTGTTTGAATTTCGGCTGAAAAATTCCGGCAAAAAAGCGTGGCCGGCGGGTAGCAAGCTGAGGATTTCGCGTTCCGAAATTTTCAAAAATCGGGAGGGCGCGCAGCTCGCCGCCGAAAATGAATTCGTAGCGAAGCTTGACCAGTCGGTGAGTGCTGGCAGTTTCGCGAAAATTAAAATTCCAGTGGCAGCGGGAGCGCAGCCGGGACGGTACCGTTTCGGGATCATTCCGAGTTTCGGCGGGCAGGACGCGCGGAAATTTTTTGCAGTCGTGAATGTCGCGGAACCGCAGCTCAATTACGAATTTCTCCGCGCGGAACATCCGCCGCAACCATTTGCTCCGAATTCCACCGCCGAAGCAGTCGTGGAAATTCAAAATAAATCTGATTTCACGTGGCTGGCTTCCGGAAAAAATCCGATGATTCTCGAAACTTCGGACGGAGAAATTTCGCTGTTCACAAACTCCACGACTCTCGGTTTTCTCGAGACCGACACCCTGCCGGGCGGGACCGCGAAATTCACGCTCCCGCTCACTGCGCCGGAGCGGGCTGGCAGATACTGGCTGGAATTTCGACCGGCGGTGGCGGGCGGTTTCGCGCTGCCGGATTACGGAATGAAGTTTCACATTTCCGTTCGCGAGCCGCGTTTTTCCGGCGAGCTGCTCGCCAAAAGTTCGAACCTCGATTCCCATCTCGCGCCCGGCGAGACCAAAAATCTTTTCCTGGAATTTCAAAATACTTCTCAAATTGACTGGGATCCGGAACAATTTAACCTCGAAATTTTGCGGAACGATGGGGTGGAATTTTCCGCGGAGGAATTGCAATTGCCTGCGGAAGTGAAAAAAAATGCGCGCGTAAAAATTGAATTTCCCGTCACCGCTCCGTTGCGTGCGGGAAAATATCAGCTCACTCTCCGCCCAAAATTGACGAACGGCAAAATTAAAACTCTTCCGCCGGTCAATTTCATCGTCGAGGTCGAGCCGCCACAGCTCACCGGAAAATTAATCGCGCAGCCGGAGGCGATTGAATTGCAGAAAAATGAAACGGCTATTGTTTCGTTCGCATACGAAAATACTGGGAATGTTGTGTGGAATTCGCGCGACACGCTTCTTCAAAGATTGCCCGCCATTGCTTCCAGTTTCCAAAATTCAGACTGGCTCTCGCCGCTGCAGCCAGCAAAATTGAAAGAAGAATCAGTCGCGCCGGGCGAGACAGGGACTTTTGAATTTACCGTTTGTAAAAATTCCGCAGCGGTTCGCGAGATAGAAACTTTCGTTCCGCTCATTCGCGGGCTCGGTCGGATTCGCGGGAAGGCAGTGAAATTGGAAATTGGAAATTGGAAAGTGGAAGTTTGGAGGAAGAATCGGAAACTGTTAATTCTCAAGATACATTGTCTGCCGGCAAGCAGGTCTCGGAGACTGACTCTAAAGTCGAGAACATTGAACCGACAATTCGCATCAAACTTTCTTTCGAATCGAATCGCGTGGAGGTCGGGGGAGGGGAGTTCATGATCGAGCAATTCGGACAATCTATTTTTCGAGGAGACTTCGCGGCGTTCGAAGCTCAAAAATTAGAAGAAGGAGAATATTTCCGCGTGATTCCGGATGGCGAGACGATTCTCGAAATTCCGAATTGGCAGCATCAGCCCGCGTGGAGTTCGGAAATTAATGACAATAAATTTCGTGGCATTCTCGAAGTTCGAAGAATTAACAACACGCTCGCCGTGGTGAATGAGTTGCCGCTCGAAGATTATCTGCGTGGAATCGCCGAGCCGCTGCCGACCGATCCGGAAGAAAAAGTGAAGCTGCTCGCGGTACTCGCGCGATCGTACGCCCTTTTTTACACCGATCCGACGCATCGCAAATTTTCGGGAACGGCAGCAGCGTGGGACGGCAGCGACGATCCTGCCGAATTTCAAAAATACCTCGGCTACAATTACGAGCTGCGGGGCAATATGCCGGTGGCGGTGGAAGCCACGCGCGGGCTGGCGGTGATATTCGACGGCGCGGTAGTGAAAACACCATACTTCACAGCTTCCAGCGGGCAAACACTGACGGCGGCAGAGGCGAGGTGGAACGAGACAGAATTCAAATTCGTGAAATCGGTGAGTGATCCGTGGAGTTGCGGA
>JAHISY010000012.1 GCA_018817365.1 Patescibacteria group bacterium
ACGGTGAGGTGAGTGATTCCGCGCGCGATGAAAGCGGGGAGGAGCTTTTTCAAATTCTCCGCGCCTTTCCGGTGTCCGATCGCTGCCGGCAAAGCTCGTTTGCGAGCCCACCTTCGGTTTCCATCCAAAATTATCGCGAGATGAAAAGTTTTTTGAGTCATCGAAACAGTCGAAATTTTAAACTCGAAGAAGCGGAAAAAGACTTGACAAAAAAAATTAAATCCGAAAAAATAAGACCCTTTATTTAATTTTTAAAAATGGATAAATTAAGCGACAACAAAATTGCGGAAGCCGCAAAAACGGAAACGCCGGAGACGAAACCCGGAATTATCGCGATGATTCGCGAACAAGTGGCAAAGCTTTTACCTTCACTTTTAGGAAAATCGGAAACTTCAAATGTCGAAACAGTCAAGTTTTTGGGTCGAAACCTCGAATTGATTCCCGAACACGCGAAGATTCTCCGCGTAATCAGAAACACTCTTGCTTATTACTCGATCGATGACGCGGCGATTCAGTATTTAAAAACCGAAAACCATAAAATAGTGGCGATTACCAGTGGGTGGGGAGGCTGGAGCGCGGAAATTGGCAAGCAACTTCAGAAACTTTTGACTGATGAGGGAGAAAAAAAAATGCTTGAGGACAAAAACATTCAGAATATAACAATTGAAGAGAGAGAACTCACAGATATGAGATGCACATCTGATGAATTTCCGAAAGAATTTACCGGCGAAAATCTTTGGTCACTTTTGGTTTATAGTGAAAAACTCACTAAGCTGCCACCACATTTAAATCTTAAAAATCTCATATATCTTGAAGCACCGTTTTTAACGGAATGGTCAGAGTCAGTTAAGAAAAATGCAATTAATGCTATCGGATTCGGTGGCGATTTAAATTTGGATAAATTCACAGCTCCGTTTCTTCGGGTTATAGAGATCACGAAAGGATGGCAGCACGTGAACGACAAAAATGGAAAGAAATTGCCACGCGAAAAAGATGGAAAAATCGCGACGAGATTAGAAGGCGGGCGAATTATTTGGGAAAATCCAGAGGAGTCGGAAGTCTGATTTTCTCGATTGACTGTTGTCTGATGTCCGAACGAAGTTATTTCTTCCGCTTTTTCAAGGCAGCTTTCCCTTTTTCATTGTCCTGCTTTTTTTTGGAATCACTTTTCTTCTCCTTCTTTTGCTTCGCCACATCCTTCTCCGCAGCTTTCACGAGTTTCGCGAGGTCGGCTTTTACCGCAGATTTTTCCGCTTTTTGCATCGCCTCTTCGGGAGTGATTTTTAGAGCTATTGGTTTCAGCTCTTTCTTTTTTAGCTCTCCGCTTTCGGGAAGACAAGCCCCCGATTGCGGTCGAGGACAAGCTTTTTTGCCGTTTCCATTCAAAAGCTTTTCCACTTCAGTCGAAACTTCTTGCATCGCCACTTGGATTGCTTCGGGCAATTTTTCCAACAAACTGATCGAAGCCACCGAGTCGTTTTTCAAGCGCATCAGAATTACCCCCTGCGTCGCCCGTCCACGCGTAGGAATCGATTTCACATCCATCCGAATCGTCTGTCCGCGCTTCGAAATTAACAATAAATCCGCGTCGAGATCCGGCTGCAAAACTTTCGCGCCCACCACTTTTCCGGTTTTCGGAGTGATGTTCACCGTTTTTACACCGCCAGCTCCGCGGTGAGTCATTCGATAATCTGAAATCAATGTCGCTTTTCCCAAACCTTTCTCGCAAATCGTGAGCAACCTTTCCTTTTTCGGATCTTTCACCACATCCATCTCGACCACGTGATCACCCGCTCCCAGTTTGATTCCGCGCACTCCGGCTGCGCTCCGCCCCATCGATCGGACATCTTTTTCGCCGAAGCGGCAGCATTTTCCATCGTAAGAAACAATCACAATCTCGCTCTCGCCGCTCGATCCCTTAACCCAATTTAATTCGTCGCCCGTATTCAATTTAATCGCGATCAGACCGCTTTTTCGCACATTTTCAAAATCCTCGATAGAAGTGCGTTTCACGGTTCCCAGTTTCGTGCAGAAAAATAGAAACTTTTTCATTTCCTCCGCAGCCTCCCGCACCACCCGCATCGCGGTGATGTATTCTCCGTTTTGCGTTTGAATGAGATTAGCGATTGCAGTTCCTTTCGCTTGCCGCGTGGCTTGCGGCACTTCGTAAACCGGCAGTCGGAAGACCCTCCCTGTGTTTGTGAAGAACATCAAGTCGTCGTGATTCTTCGCGTGGCGAATGATTTTCACATCATCTTCCTCTTTCGTCGTCAATCCAATCACACCCCTCCCGCCCCGCCGCTGCGCGCGGAAAGAACTCGGCGCCACTCGTTTCACGTAATTTTCCGTCGTCAACATCACGATCATCTCTTCATTCGGAATCGTATCTTTCGCGCTGAATTCTCCGATTCCGCGAGCCAAGACTTTCGTCCGCCGCTCGTCCGCATATTTTTCTTTGATTTCCGCAAGTTCGGTTTTGATCACTCCCATCAATCTTGTTTTGCTAGCCAGCAAATCTTCCAAATATTTAATGAGCTTGTATTTCTCTTTCAATTCATTCTCAATCTTCTGCCGCTCCAATCCCGCGAGCGCCTGCAGCCGCATTTCCAAAATCGCTTTCGCTTGCGCATCCGAAAGTTTGAATTTCTTCAGCAAAGCCGCGTGGGCTTCTTCTTTCGTTTTCGATTTTCGAATCGTCGTGATGACGGCGTCGATGTGGTCGAGTGCGAGTTTCAGTCCTTCCAAAATGTGCGCGCGGTCTTTCGCCACTTTCAATTCAAACTCCGTCCGCCGCGTGACCACTTCGATTCGATGCTCGATGAAATGTTCCAAAACTTGCTTCAAGTTCAAAAGATGCGGCTGCAAACCGCGCTCGGTGAGCGCGATCATATTTACATTGAAATTGCCTTGCAGCTCGGTGAGTTTGTAAAGTTGGTTCAAAATCTTGTTCGGATAGCTGTCTTTTTTCAGTTCCACTACCACGCGAATTCCTTCGCGAGTTGACTCGTCGCGGATATCGGTGATGCCGACGAGCTTTTTATTTTTCACTAAATCGGCAATCTTGATTACGAGATTGGCTTTGTTGACTTGATACGGGATTTCCGTGATTACAATCATCGGTTTGCCGGCGCGTCCTTCCTCGATTTTTGCCTGCCCGCGGCAGGGAATGCTGCCTTTTCCAGTCGAATACGCTTCGAAAACTTTTTTCCGATCGTAGATAATCCCGCCCGTCGGGAAGTCGGGACCTTTTATAAACTGCATCAACTCGTCGATTTCGCATTCCGGATTATCGATGATGTGGACGACTCCGTCGATAAGTTCTCCCAAATTGTGCGGCGGAATGTTCGTCGCCATTCCCACCGCAATTCCGACCGTTCCATTCAAAAGCAGATTCGGAAATTTTGTCGGCAAAACCGACGGCTCTTTTCGGCTCGCATCATAATTATCCCGCCAATCAACAGTTCCTTTCTCGATGTCCGCGAGCATTTCTTCAGAAAGTTTCCGCATCTTCGCTTCGGTGTATCTGTAAGCCGCTGCCGAGTCGCCGTCGATCGAACCGAAGTTACCTTGTCCGTTCACGAGTTGGTAACGCATCGAGAAATCCTGCGCCATCCGAACCATCGCATCATAAACCGATGAATCGCCGTGCGGATGATATTTTCCGAGCACCTCACCGACTACGTTTGCCGACTTTTTGAATTTCGCTCCGGCTCGCAATCCCATCTCGTGCATCACGAAAAGAATCCGGCGATGCACCGGCTTCAACCCATCCCGCACATCCGGCAGCGCGCGCGCCACGATCACGCTCATCGCGTAGTCGAGGTAACTTTTTTGCATCTCCTCCTCCACGTTTCGCGTGGGAACCCCATCGTCCGGAGCTTGGAGACTGTCTTCATTTTTCAGATCGGAATCACCGATATCTTCAGATTTTTCAGAAAAATTTTCTTCGGGTTGGGTGTTTTCTTCAGCCAAGTTTAAAAATTATTTAAAATGATAATTTACCTAATTTTACGCGAGAAAAGCTAATAAATGAAGCTTCCCGCGCGCAAAAATTTGCTCGATTATTTCCGCAAACCGAGCTTCTTCACGATCTCTTCATAGACTTTCTTCTTTTTCGTTTTGAGATAATTCAGCAGCTTCCTCCGTTTGCCCACGAGCATCAGCAGACCTCTCCGCGAGTGTTCATCTTTTTTATGGATTTTGAGGTGACCAGTGAGCTGATTGATGCGGTGGGTGATGATAGCCACCTGCACTTCCGGACTGCCAGTGTCTTTCGGATGTCTGCCGTGGTCGCTGAAAACCTTTTTTTTTGCTTCGCGTTTCATTTGAAGAGGGGTTAGGAATGCAGCTTTCGCACCGCCGTCGAATTTCGAACGCCGAATGCCAAAGTAGCCTAAAAAGTGTGGGGATTTTAAAGTATCGAATTTGAATTCGCAATTTCTTTTTTAGTTAAAGTGATTCATCGTAGATTTTAAGTCATTTGTGAGAAAATCTTTGATTGCCTTTATTGTTTTTTCCAAAATTTTCGGCAATGCTTCTTCCTCGTCTTTCGAAAATTTTCCCAAAACAAATTCCTCGGTCGGCATAACGGTGAGCAGTTCACTGCCGATGCCGAGTCGCAGTCGCGCGAAATTTTCCGTCCCGAAATGTTGGATTAAACTTTTCACCCCGTTGTGTCCGCCGCTGCCGCCGCCCGTGCGAAATCGCAAACTTCCGAATGGCAAATCGACATCATCATAAATTGTCAAAAAATCGTGGAGGTGAGGTTTATAAAAACTCAAAAGTTGGGCGGCGCTTTCGCCGCTCAAATTCATAAAAGTTTGAGGTTTCACGAGGAGGATTTTTTCACCACTCGGTTGAATTAACCCCCGAGATATCTCGGGGGTTAATTGATGCTTAATCTTCCCTTCCGAAATTTCCGCGCGGAATTTTTTTTCGAATCGAAATTCCGGGAAATTGTTTTTCTCCGCAAAAAAATCAACCACGCGGAAACCAAAATTATGGCGCGTTCGAAAATATTTTTCTTCGGGATTGCCGAGACCGAGAATTAGCTTCATTGGAAAATTAATATCGAATATTGAAAATTTATTTTTTCTTATTCGAGGTAGGTTTTTTCGGAGAAATCACAATTGCAGTAATTTCTCACTAAAACGATTTTAGCAAAATTCGATTAATTAAAAATTTGGTTAATTAATTTTTTAGTTCTAAAATCTCCCGCTATACTATAAGTAACTCCATTCATGTCATGCGTTTCATCGACAAAACACTTTCGCAATTAAACGAAACTCTGATCGAAATTCGAGGGAGTGAAGATATTCGAAATGGCTATAAATTTAGACCAAAGGAAGAATGGGGAGAAAGTGAAACAGATTTTCAAATGTTAAAAAAATTAATGAGAAACTTTGTGGAAACAACTTATTTTCAAACTAATCCCGAAGACCAAAAAGAGTCTCAAGAAGTTAAGATTGTCAAAATAACAAGGAAAATTTTGGATCATCTTTTCGATATTTGTAGAAAAACCGGGAAAGTGATTCCTCCAAAAGTATTTGAAAAAGAAACTTTACTTTTCGAAGGAATTGCAAATCCAAATTCAGAAAAATGTGTTTTTGCAAAAATAGAAAATGGTGAGTTGGTGATTGGTTTTTCCAAAAAAGAAAAGGAAGATTAGCCCCATCATCCGAACCGCTTACCGGCGACTTCGATTTTGGCTCTTTCTATCCCACCAGGTCGGCGGATTTCCCGACCGATGCCGAATTTTTTCAAAACATCCTGCATCCTCGCGATCGCTTCAGGATTCGTAAAATCCTACATTATCGCGATTTGTTCAATTCACATACTGGTGACGAGGAGCAAAACTCTAATTTTTGCGAAGCTAAAACAAACATCGCGTGGCTCCAAGCGAGAGGCGTGATGCTTATTTGAATTTTATTAGCGAAGATTTGCTCACTTATTAAAGTTTTTCCTTTCAGATCTTTCAGAACTTTTTTATAGTAGCGTAAAGCCTTTTTTTGTTCTCCCGCTTCCACGAAATAAATCACTAACCAGAAATTAAGCAAAGGCCAATATCCACTTCCTTTCTCGCGATGCGTTTTTTCTTCCACATCCAACCATCATATTCATCGTTTTCGTAGCGATGCAAACCACCATCCTTTACCAAATCTTTCTCAATCAACTTCACCGTTTTTTTCATTCTTTTATCCTTTGCGTTGATTATTCCACTTGGGAAAACCAAACCAAGCAATGAGGCATCCATCCTCGTATCATCAAGTTTCCCAAAGCTTCGATAGAAATTATTTCTAAATTTGTTTTCTAAAATTTGCTTCATTTCCTTCGAAGCTTGTTCCCACTTTTTGTTGGGTATCAGCTCATGCGCGCAACTCAATCCTCTACTCACCATTGCGAGAGTGTAGGTGAAGTTTTCCTCTAAATCAGGAAAACACAATCTTTCTTCCCAAACGCACTCATTTACCACTTTAAAGCATTTTCCATTCCAAATCTTCACTAAAGCGTTTGCGCATTTCGTGATGAAGGGCGAGTATTTCGAACTCTTCTCCACCTTTTTTCCTTCAAAAAAATTGTGAAGATTTTACAATACACTTGCAGTTTGATCGAGTTGGTAGTGGGAGAATTTGGGTTTTCCGTCCACGAAATACTGTTCGTGAAACAAACCCTCCTTCTTCCAATCTCCCACACGCATACACCAATCAAAAAATTTTGCTTGGAGATTGATTCCTAATTTTTTTCGCAGCGATGCAAATAAAGAAAGCATCTCTTGGTCAAACAAAATAATAATCTTTCGCTTCCTTAGGGAAATACTTTTTCTTTGAATTTGAGGCTACAATTCCTCCATTTTTCATCGCGCAGTCTCGAAAAACTTGCTTGCTACTTTCGAGAAGCTTGTCGATTTGCTTTTGCATTGCGAGGATTTTAACTCAAATTTGCTAACATAATTATATGTTCATAGGAGTGGATATCGGTGGGAGCAGTTCGCGAGTTGCGCTTTTTGTTTCTCCCGCCAAACCCAAAATTATCAAACGCATTCAATTTAGAAATAGTGGAAATTATTCCAAAGATTTTGAGAATCTTTGCGAAGCGATCGCGAAACTCACTTCTAAAAAAATCGAGGGAATCGGAGTGGGGGTGGCGGGGATGTTGAATCTCGCCAAAACCTCTCTCAAACTTTCACCCAATCTTCTTGGATGGAGTCGCAAACCTCTTCAAAAAGATTTAGCGCGGAAGTTTCGTTGTGAGGTGATTCTCGAAAATGATGCGACGGTTGCTTCACTGGGAGAAGCTTTGTTTGGAGAAAGCAGAGGAAAGGATTTTCTTTTTGTGATTTGGGGAAGCGGGATAGGAGGAAGTTTCGTGAGTTTCGAGAACGAGAAAAAGAAGCCAAAACTTGAAAACTTCGAAATCGGTCACCAACTTCTCGATGCGAGAGGAGGGAAGTGCGGGTGCGGGAAGCGAGGTTGTTTGGAGGTTTTTTGTGGGGGAAAAGGGATTAGTAAACACTACAAAAAAGAGGCAAAGAATTTGAACGAAAAAGAGTGGAAGGAAGTTTGCGCAAACTTCGCGAAAGGCTTGCAAAAAGTTATTGAGGCTCGCCAACCCTCGCTTATCGTTTTTGGCGGGGGGATCGCGTGTAAACAAAACAAAAGAGTGAAGCAAATCGCAAAACTTCTTCCAACTAAAATTAAAATCACAAAACTAAAAGAGAATGTGGGTTTGGTGGGAAGTTTGGGTTTATTCCGCAAAATCCGATAAATCGCATTTCTGCAAACTAAAAATTCTTCACCCCCACCATTCGAATCGTTTTCCCGAGATTTCAATTTGCGCGCCCTCCTCTGCTCCCAGTCGGTGCAATTCGTGATTCACCCCGATTTTTTTCAAAACATCTTGCATTCGCGCGAGAGCCTCCGGATTCGCGAGGTCGGACATCACGGCAATCTGCTCAATCCGCGGACCCCCGACGAGGAATAGTTTTTTATTTTTCCGGCGAACCGAAAATGTTTTCGATTTCAACTCGAGGTGCGGACGATAAATTGGTAACGGGATTTCTGTTTCGTCGGTTTGCTGGCGCTCCGTTTTTTCGATTTCTTGCAATTTTTGAATCGTGAAATTCAGCAAATCTTCGATTCCGCGGTGGGTAGGCGCAGCGATCACAAAAACTTTTTCTCCAAACTTCTCCTCGAATTTCCGCGCGAGTTTTTTGAGAATATTCTCATCGAGAATATCGGCTTTTGAGATTACCACTGCTTCCGGTTTCTCTGCCAGCTTCGGGTTGAATTTCCGCAACTCTTCGCGAATTGTTTTGTAATCGGTGAGCGGAGTTCGCGAATTACCATCGACGAGATGCCAAAAAATCCGGACACGTTCGGCGTGTTTGAGGAATTGGTGACCCAAACCTTTTCCTCGGGAAGCGCCTTTGATCAAACCCGGCATGTCGGAGACGACAAAAGTTTCGTTGCGGTGATTTACTACTCCGAGATTCGGTTGCAGGGTGGTGAAATGGTAATCCGCGATTTTGGGTCGAGCGCTCGAAATTACGGAAATTAAAGTGCTTTTCCCGACGCTCGGCAGTCCGATTATTCCGACATCCGCAAGGAGTTTCAATTCGAGTTTCAATTTTCGTTCCTCGCCCGGTTCTCCCAATTCCGCGAATCGCGGGAGTTGCCTCGTGGAGCTGCAAAAATTTGCGTTGCCTTTCCCGCCGAGTCCGCCGCGCGCCGCGAGGAAACTTTCCCCATCTTTTGTGAGATCAGCAATTAACTTTCCGTTTTCCAAAATTAGCGTGCCGACGGGGACTTCGAGGATTAAATCTTTTCCTGATTTTCCCGCGCGATTGCAGCCTTCGCCGCCTTCCCCGTTTTCTCCCGCAAAAATTCTCACGCCCTTAAAGTGATGGAGGGTGTTGCGATTTGCGGTCGCGCGGATGATGATATTTCCGCCGCTCCCGCCGTTTCCGCCGTCCGGTCCGCCTTTCGTGATGTATTTTTCGCGGTGGAAACTCACAGCTCCAGCTCCGCCTTTTCCAGCTTTCAGCGCGATTTCGATTTCATCCAAAAACATCATTGAAAGTTTGTAGTTAGTAGCTTAGAGCTTAGAGTATAGAGCATAGAGAATGCTAGCGGAAAAGCTGATTTTTTAGTAATCTTCTTTCGTTTTAATTTTTTGCGATGAACCTTAAATCCCAAATTGTCATTGATCTGACTGCTGCGATGAAAAATTCCGAGGAGCTGAAAAAAGAAGTTCTGCGGATGTTGAAAGCGGAAGTGATGAAAGAGGAGGTTTCCGGCGATTCGAAGCGGGAGCTTGAGGATTCGGAAATTGTGAAAATTGTGAAGCGGATGGTGAAGCAGCGGCGCGACTCAATTGAGCAATTTGAGAAAGGTGGTCGGACAGAATTAGCCGAAAAGGAAAAAAATGAAATTCCGATTCTCGAAAAATATCTGCCAGCGCAAATTGATCCTGAAAAAATTGCCGAGATTGTCGCGGCGAAAAAAGCTGAGCTTCAGATTTCCGACAAATCAAAAATGGGGATGTTGATCGGAGCGGTGATGAAGGAAGTTGGCGACGCAGCGGATGGAGGAGTTATTAAAAATTGTGTCGAAAAAAGTTTCGAGTAAAATCGCAGAAAAGCCCGGATGGCGGAATTGGTAGATCCATCCTACGCTCTCGAGCTTCCTCCTTCCTCCTTCGCTCTTCGAGCTTCGGAGGACAAGTCGGAGGGCAGGCGCGCTTAATATTTAGGAAAATATGCCGGAGTGGTGAAATTGGTAAACACGCACGACTCAAAATCGTGTGCCGCAAGGCTTGTGGGTTCAAGTCCCACCTCCGGCACCAATAAAAAAATAGGGTTCGACCTGTCCGCCGTAGCTCGTAGTGGAGCGAAGCGGAATGTAGAGCGAAGGCGGATTCCCTCCCCTGGCACCAAAGTTTGGAAGGTGGAAATTGGAAATTGGAAAGTGAATGATGGAGTCATTGAGTGGAAATTATTTGAAGATTGAAGCAAGTTTATTTTTCTGAAATGGATGGTTATTTGCTCAAAAAAAGATTTGCATCTTGTCGCCAAATTTGATAAACTACAAGCAGTTCAGTTACCGAGATCGTTTGAGTTGCTTGCAATTCAGATAGTCAAAGTTTCTGGATTAGAGAATAGCTTCCACTTGTGGGGGCTATTTTTGCGTGTGGACTTGGAGAGTTCCCGCTTCGCGCTAAAATACGCAGGTGTTTGAAAAAAATATTCTCGAACTCATCCGCGAAACTTCGACAAATCTTCCCGCCGATGTCGTCGAAGCTTTGATTCAGGCGCGGAATTCAGAAAGTAAAACCTTACCCTCGCAAAAGCGGGGGTCGTGCGGGAACTTGAGTTTGGAAGTGATTCTAAAAAATATCGAACTCGCCCAAAATCAAAAAACCCCGATTTGCCAGGATACTGGCTCGCTTACTTTTTTCGTAAAAGCAGAACCTTCGACTTGGAAAAAGATTGAAAAGGCGATTCGCTCTGCAGTTCGCAAGGCGACGAAAGAAGGGATTCTCCGACCGAACGCAGTCGATTCGATTTCCGGCAAAAACCTTGGGAATATTCCCAAAATCGAATTTGATTTCTCGACAAGCTCAAAGAAAGGAAATGTTGAAATCGCGCTGCTACTGAAAGGCGGCGGGAGCGAGAATGTTTCCGCGCAGGTCGCCCTGCCTGTGCAAACCGATTTCGGTTTCGCGAAAAGAGACTCAGAAGGAGTGAAATTGGTTGCTCTGCAAATTCTCAAAAACGCGGGAGGGAAGGGCTGTCCACCTGGGATTATTTCAATCGCAATTGGCGGCGACCGCGCTTCCGGCTTCGCGCTTGCAAAAAAAAATCTTCTCAAAAAAATCGGGGAAGAGAACCCGAATCTAAAATTAAAAAAACTCGAAGCCGAGATTATTTGCGCCGCCAACAAATTAAAAATCGGCGCGGGCGGACTCGGCGGTAGCGCGACGCTCCTCGATTGCAAAGTAGATTGCCTTCACCGCCATCCCGCGAGCTTTTTCGTTTCAGCAGCGTATTCTTGCTGGGCGTGCCGGCGGGGGAAAGTTATTCTCGATTCACGCGGAAAAATTATCTCCGATAATTTTTCGAAAAACCCCCGCCTTCGCGAGAGCAAGGTTTTGCACGCAGACTTGAAGCTGGGAAAAATCAAAAAAATCAAGTTGCCGATTTCCGCGGCGGAGGTGCGAAAGTTGAAGGCTGGTGAAGTGGTCTCGGTTTCCGGAAAAATTTTCACGGCGCGCGATCGCGTCCACGAATTCGCTATTTCAAAAAAACTGCCGAAAAAACTGGAAGGACTCGGCGTGTTCCATTGCGGTCCGATTGCAATTCAGATCGAAGTCCCTCGACCAGCTCGGGGCAAATTTTCTAAGAAAATTTGGCGATTTCTCGCGGCGGGTCCGACGACTTCTGTGCGGCTTGAGCCTTTCACTCCGAAATTTATCGAAAAAACAGGTGTGCGAATTCTCATCGGTAAAGGCGGGATGGGAGAGGCGACTGCGCGCGCGCTCCGAAAATTTGGCTGCGTGTATCTCCACGCGATTGGCGGAGCGGCGGCTTTTTATGCGAATTCAGTCCACGAAGTTTGCGGCGTGGATTTTCTCGAAGAATTCGGAATGCCGGAGGCGATGTGGGA
>JAHISY010000116.1 GCA_018817365.1 Patescibacteria group bacterium
AAGCCGATCGCGATTTTTCTCGACGGGCTGCCGATCATCGACACAAATGGTGACGGAATGATTTCCGAATCCGACCCGGCGTACGCTCCGATCGTGCAATCCGAAATAGTTAACGGGCAGGCGGTGATTTCCGGACTGAAAAGCTACGAGGAGGCGAATCAGCTCGTCCAAAATTTGAATACCGGTGCGATTCCCGCTCCCGTCAAACTCGCCGGTCAATTCACCGTTGGCGCGACGCTCGGCGCGGAGGCACTCACGACTTCGCTGCGAGCGGGGATTTACGGATTGCTCGCGGTGGCTATTTTTATGATTCTTTTTTATCGGCTGCCGGGAATCATCGCTTCGCTTGCTCTCGCGATTTACGGCGCGCTCCTTATTTTCGCCATCCAAATTTTCGGCATTGTCCTCACGCTCGCGGGAGTGGCGGGAGTGATTCTCTCGATCGGGATGGCGGTGGACGCGAACATCCTCATTTTCGAGCGGATGAAAGAAGAATTGCGTCTCGGCAAAAGTTTATCCCGGTCGGTCGAAGACGGTTTCGCGCGAGCGTGGACATCAATCCGCGATTCAAATGTTTCTTCCCTAATTACCTGCGCGATTTTGTTTTGGTTCGGCAGTTCGATTATTCAAGGCTTCGCGCTCACGCTTGCTGTCGGTATTCTGTTGTCGATGTTTACTGCGATTACTGTCTCGCGGAATTTCCTTCGCATCGCGGTGAGCTTTTTCAAAAATGAAAAATTTTACGGTGTTAAAAAATCTTAAGTCGTCAATCTAAATTGAATTAAACTTCTGTCGTGAACAAAGCTCTTCAAAAAAAGATCGTGAAAATTATCCGCGAATCTCCTCAGTCGCGGAAAATCGGGAAGATTTATCTTTTCGGTTCTCACGCGCGCGGAGATGAAAAACCCGACAGTGATGTGGATTTGATTATCGAAATGAAAAAACCGATGGGATTTGAGTTTTTTGGATTGGCTGCATCTTTGGAGGAGAAGCTCAAAAGAAAAGTTGATTTACTTACGACCGAATCAATCAATTATCGTTTAAAACCTTACATTAACAAAGATAAAATCCTCATCGATGGGTAAAAATTATTTACCGACTCTCAAAAAACAGCTTCAAAAAATCTTAAATTCTAAATCTTAAATTTCTAAAATGATTGCTTTTATCCGCCATTCCAAAACTTGGTTCACGCTCTCTGGTGTCGTCCTCGGAATTTCGCTGCTCGCGATTCTTATTTTTGGCTTGAATCTCGGCATCGACTTTACCGGCGGAAGCCTGCTGGAATTGAGATTCGAGCAAACAGTCGAGATTCCCAAAATTGCCGAAACGCTCGAATCTTCTACGCTCGATCTCGGCAAGCCGATTATTACGCCTACTGATTCCGATTCCTATCTCATCCGCATCCGCTTCCTTGAGGAAGAAGAGCGGGTTCAATTCGAAGAAGAATTGGGTCGGGAGCTCGGTAGCTTCGAGACGCTTCGTTTCACCACGACCGGTCCCACTCTCGGCAAAAGTTTGCGCGAACGCGCGATTCGCGCGATTAGTTACGCTTCGATTGCGATCGTGCTTTATCTCGCCGCCGTTTTTCGCAACACGCGGCGCGACACTCTCACGAAATATGTTTCGATGGGATCGCTGCTCGGTTTCACCGTGATTGTCGCCGAGACGATGGTCGAGGACGATTTCACGCGGTGGTTGACTTTTCTCGGAATTCTCGCGGCTTTTTTCATTTTTCTCGCGTTTGAAATTAAAAGAAAATCCGCGAGTCTGAAATACGGGGTGTGCGCGATTGTCGCGCTCGTCCACGATATTCTCATCACGCTCGGCGTACTTGTGATCCTCGGTCAATTCCTCGGCGTCGAAATTGATTCACTCACAGTTACCGCGTTGCTCGCGATTCTCGGCTTGTCGGTCAACGACACGATTGTCGTTTTCGACCGGTTGCGCGAGAACCGCAAATTTCAAACTTCGAGTGAAACGCTTTCTCACGTCGCCGACAAGAGTTTGAATCAAACCCTCATGCGTTCGATCAACACTTCCGCTTCCACGCTTGTTGTGCTCGCGCTGCTCTTTTTTCTCGGCGCGGAATCAATCCGCTGGTTCGTGTTTGCGTTAATCATCGGCACAATCGTCGGCACATACTCCTCGATCTTCACCGCCACTCCGCTTTTGGTTGCGTGGGAAAAAAGAAAGTAAAATTCGGGGGTGGATGATATTTACAAACTTTCGAACAAAGAAAAGAGAGAACTAATTTCGATTCTCGCGAAACTTGTCGCGGTTGATTCTTCGAAGAGCGAAATTCGTGTCGCCAAAATTTGCGAGAGTTTTTTGAAGAAGTGGGGGATTCGCTTTCAAAAATTCGAGAAACAGGGCGGACGGACGAATCTCGTGTGGAGTTTGGGCAATCCGCGACTTCCTGAAATTCTCGTCGCGGCGCATTCCGACATCGTGCCGGCAGGGGAGGGGTGGC
>JAHISY010000117.1 GCA_018817365.1 Patescibacteria group bacterium
ACGCGGAAACGATTGCGAGTAAATTAATTTCAAATTTTGTGTCGTTCGAACACTTTTCCAAATTCGATGCTTCTCCATATATTCCATTGCAAGTGGGTGTGCATCTGCCGGGCATTTCTAAAGTGCCGGGTGCGACGAAAGGACTCGTCGTGCCAAACGAATATTTCGACAAGACCCCCGCTGAGCTTCGCGAGATGGGCGTGCCGGAGTGGTTTGTAGAAAAGCATGTCAAATTAAAAAAGCCCGAGAATGATTATCCTGATGTTGCCGCGTGGATTGAAGGAGTGAGCGGCATCACTCGGCGTTCAGTCGCTTCTCCGGAGGAAACTTTGCGGGTGATGGGGCGAAGTGCGGTTGCCGACCTTTTCCAAAATCTAGATAAAGCGAACATTCCAACTAATCCGAAAAATACCGGTTTAGTGATGGCAAGCACTTCGGTTGTTTCTGTAAAAAACGGAGAATACCCTCTTTTTACCGATTATCCTGAGTTGGAGAAGATTGCCCGAGAGATCGCTGCTGATTGTCGTTTGGCAGTGAGTGAAGTTTTAAACAACGCCTGTGCCGCGGGAGTGGGAGGAATCGAAAAAGCAATTCTGATGTTGCGGAACAATCCCGAACTTTCTGGTGCGGTCGTCCTTACTGCCGAGAAATTTTTTAGCGATGCGATCAATCGCGCCGATCTCGGCACGGCTCCTCTTTTTGGCGATGCCGCTGCCGCGATGTTTGTCAGTCGCAATTCCATTCCGGGCATCTCGCTCCGACCGCTCGGCAGTTACTGTCGTCTAGACCAGACTGAAGAGGCTTTGGGCAGTCTTCACATTTCCTCCGAAGATGTCGAGAACGATAATCTAAGAAAACAGAAGAAAAGAGGGAAACTTTTTATGAACGGGAGAGAAACATTCAAAAGAGCCACGAAGCTGATGCCGGAAGCAGTTGCTATTCTGGCAGAACATTTGAAGCTCGATTTAAAAATATTGAAACTAATTTTGGCGCATCAAGCTAACGCTAGAATTTTGAAGTTCATCGAAGACGAAACCGGCATTCGCACTCCGATTCACATGGAAGCCGGCAACATCAGCTCGGCTACAATTTATTATCTTTTTCATCAGCTTCTCGAAAATAGAGAAATTAACTTTTCACCGGATGATCTCGTGGCGCTGGTGGGGTTCGGGATGGGGGAGTATTTGAGAAGCATGATTGCGAAGGTAGTCTATTTATCTTGAGTTACTTTTCTCTCTATATTTTGAATTTGATGTATTAGATTGTAATATTTAATTGCATTTATTATGTCCGTGTTTAAACCACAAATCACGAAAACAATCAGCGCTACCCCTGATATTCCCGCAGGGGTGAAAGTGGGGGATTTCATTGTAGCGAGATATACAAAATCCGAATGGGCTTTGATTTGGGATGATTGGCATCATGCTGCGATGGTTACAAATCTCGATCCGCTCACAATAATTGAAGCAAGCGGGATTCCCCTCGGGAAAGACGAGAAAGGGAAAGAAGTAAAAGAAGGAGTGGTAGAATATGAATTTCAAAAACCGAGAATAATAAAAAAACTTGATGGGAAAGAAATTAACGGAAGCAATTGGATAGGAGGCAACCTCATAAAAGTAAAATGGATTCAGCCGATTTTTCCTGATCCAATCCGCGAAAAGGATCACTGGTTGAAGCCGCGAATTTTAAAAAAGAAAATTACAGAAGAGGAGGCTCGCAAAAGAGCGATTGAGTACGCCCGCAAGCAAATCGGCGAACCTTTTGAAAAACTGGCGACAAAATGGGACGAAAATGAGTGGTATTGTTCTCTTCTGATTTTTAAAAGCTATTCAATGACGATAACGGATATGTATCTCGAGGACTATTCGTGGAAAGATAAAAATGGTGTGCTGCTATCCACTCGCTTTAGTTCTGGTTTTTGGGTGACTCCAGAGGATTTAGTAGATAGTAGGCGGAGCAAAGTTTTTCATTCTTGGGTTAATGAAAAATATTCTTTATAAAATTTATTTATTATGATTCCTGCTGAATCACTCACACCTCGCCAAACTAAAATTAGAAAAGTTATTGCATGGCTGCTTATTATTTCTGCAACACTTTTTGTCTTGTACTGGGTGGCTTTGTTTATTTTAGTAGGGGTGACAGGATTGCCTCCTTGGAAAATTGGCGTTGATCCGTGGATGCAATGACAGCTTTTGCATTCCTCTGCGACTTTTCTCTAAACTAATCTCCGAAGTGGCTCTCACCAAAAAAGAACTTCGAGAAATTGAATCTCTCGTCTGCGCGGCGAAAAAAGGCGACGCGGATGCTTTTGGCGAAATTTACGATAAATTCGTCGTGACGATTTACCGCTACATTTATTATCGCGTTTCGAAAAGTGAAGCCGAAGATCTCACCGAAACGGTTTTTCTGCGCGCGTGGGAAAAGCGTAAAAGTTATTCTAAACAAAAGGGCAACAGCTTCAACAGCTGGATTTTCCGCATCGCCCATAATGCTGTCGTCGACCACTACCGCGCGAATTCGAAAAATGAAGTCGTAGAACTTACTGAAAATATTCCGCTCGAAAAAGCGGGAATGGATCCGGTCCAAAACTTAGAAAATAAATTCGAACAAGCGAAGTTGACACTCGCGCTTCGAAAACTGCCGGAATTGCAGCAGCAGGTGGTGATTCTCAAATTTGTAAACGGATTTGAAAATGAAGAGATCGCAGAAATTATCGAAAAATCGGTGGGGGCGGTGCGGGTGATCCAATTTCGCGCGCTCAACCAGCTCAAAACTTTGCTCGATCGGAAAGAAAAACGCCTTTCGACAAGCTCTCCCCTTCGTCAAGGTTTCGGGGGACAACAGGCATAACCGTAACAAAACTCGCGATTTTTCGTTTAAAACAGTGGAGAATGCTTAATTTTCTGCGTAAATTTTCGTTTCTCGACAAACTCGAGATTAAAAAAAAATCGAAAAGCTCTCGTTTCGAGCATGTTCTTTCGCAACGTTTTTCCGCGCTGCCGGAGCTTGATTCAGCCACGCAAAAAAACGTAAAAAAGCGGATTCTCAATCATATTCTCGCCGAGCGCGAGGAAGTTAAAAATGCGGAAATTCTTGATCGAAAAATTGCTGGAAAACAAATTAAAAACTCTGCGGGAGTGTTGGACTTTCTCGCTGCAATTGCGGAGGCTTTTCTTAATCTTCCAAAAGTTTTACCTCAAATTTCATGCAGAAGGAAAATCCGCGAAAATTTCGAAAGCCGCTGTTTTCCGAGCTTTTTTGGAATTCTCCGGCAGACCACTGCCTTTGCGATGCTTGTTATTGTTGTCGGCGGAATCGCGCTCACTTCTTTCATTTCTCAAACCCATACCGCTGTTGCGCAGCTTTCTGTCGAATCAGGGGTGGTCAAAATTCGTGAAGCTAAATCCGCTTTCTTTACGGAAGTAGAAAAATCAGCCACGATCCGACTCGGCGACACGATCCGCGTGGGAACAAATTCCACAGCGGAGCTGGCTTTTTACGATGCGAGCAAACTTTTTCTCACAGCAGAAACCGAAGTTTCCATTACGGCGTTTGATCCTGATTTTATCTCTCGCGAAAATAGCGGGGTAACAGTAGCGCTGCTTTCCGGTTCACTCGACGCGGAAGTCGCGAAAGAAAATTCCTCTTTTGAAGTAGAAACGTCGACTGGCAGCGTCGAAGCGCAAAACGCGAAATTTTCCGTGTCGGTGAATTCAGCTACCGGCAGCACAAAAATTCAAACTTCGGAAGATGTCGTTGCGGTAAAATCTTCGAAAAATTCAGAAGCGGTTGCGCTCATTGCGGGGGAGTCGGTGGTGTTTAATGAGGAGGAAATTTTACTTGCGGAAGTTGAAGGCGAAGACGAAAAAGCAGTCGAATTGCCGCTGCTCAAAGAATTACAGACAGATCTTGAATTTGCCAAAATCCGCTCTTTCGATGCGTTGATTGCTTCGCAGGATGGAGATGATTCTATTGCTCGAAAAATCCGCGCATCCGTCAAGGACAGCCTCGATTCGATGTTGCTTGCAAGCGGCATTTCAAAAGTGGAAGGCGGCGAGGTTGAAGCTCTCGGAATTTTTATTCGCAAAAATTATCTCGCCGGACCGACGCGCGAACTCGCCCTCAAAAATTTAGATCAAATTTCCGCGACGAGCGAGATTCTGAATTACTATCTCGTGGCTCCGCAAAAATTGCGCGGGATACCCGCATTCGAAATTCTCGCGAGAGAAAGATACGTTCCGACTGGTCGGCTGCGAAATTTATTCGCTGCTCTGCGCGCGGGTGAATTGGCTCACGCTGAAATTAAACCGCTTGTGAAAAAATTAGCCGAAGATCTAACGGTAGAAATCGCCAAAAACCTTTCCGGTCGCGATTCCGAAAAATCAGTAAGCGAGTTGCTCGCGGGAATGCAAGAACAGCCGATTTTTCTCCCCGTGCTCGAAAAGCTCGAACCGATTGTTCCGAGCGCCGCGCGCGGTTTAGTCTCAGATAAAATTGATCGGTTGGAGGAGCGGGTGCGGGACTACGCGGGGGGTTAAGCAGATTCTTTGTAATTTTTTCTCATTTTTTCGTCGAAATCAGCGCGGTTTTTTACCCCGCCGAAATGGTAAGCTTTTACCGTTTCGTCACTTGTGAGCATTTCGTTTTCATCATACAACAGATTGACTTCTCGCATAATTTCGCGGTATTCCGATTTGTCGTTCCACTTTGCCAAACTTTTTTCGATGAAATCTTTTAGATTGCATTTTATCGCTTTTCCTGTCGCTAGACTGCTGATCGGATTGCGATCGTAAAGATTGTACTGATTGTGAATTTTGGTGACATCGCGATCTTCGCGATATTGCCAAAGATTGTGCAGCATTTTCACCAAAATATTCCGTCCGCGCTGCATTCTGCTCGCACCAAAACTCACTCGCTTTTCTTCCGAAATCACTCTCCTATCCTCATCATCGCTCACCCATTCGCCAGCTTTATTTTGAACGAGCTCTTTCCCTGTGAATTTTTCATACCAGCGATCGTTTTGTTTCATCATTTCCGCTCCATCAATGAAGTCTTCCACGCCTGCTTTTATGAGCGAAGTGATATCCCGCATTTCAGTCAAGCTTGCGTGACCTTTGTGCTCGTCGAGTTTCGTCGCAGTTTCGAATAATCCAATCGAAGAGTTTTTCACGAGATAATTCGCCAATTTGTCCCCAACCCTGATTGACTGATTGCGCGCGTCGTTAATTGTTTTTTGACGACCAGAATGATCTTTGTAAGTTCCTGAATCAATCGCAATGTGGATAGTTTTCTTTTCAATGTCTCCATCCGCTTTTTTGATTTCCGCGCGCGCGTTGCGCGTGTTGAAGAAGTTAATAATTTCAGATTTGCCGAGTTCGGTGATGTATCCTCGCCCGCCTTTCGTTTCTTTGACCCATCCCCATTTTTCGAACCACGAAATCTTTTTACCATCGGCTGCAGTTGCATTGTGGTTGGCGATCACGTCGCTCGTAGATGAGTATGGATTGAATCCCGATTCGTGTTTTTTCCCGATTTCGCCGAGCTGATCACGGCTCATATTTCCCCGTAAATAAGCATCGACTATCATCAAACCGACCAATCCCTGATCTGAATTTGCCTTCATTTTTTCTTCGCCCTTTTCGGTTTTAATTTTTATTTCACTGAAAGAGCTGTTATTCGAATAAGCATTTCCGCGCGCGACCATCGTTTCGATCATTCCCACAAGTTCCGCTTCGCCTTCCGAGCCGCCGTGATAAGTTTTTTTCCGCTGCAAATCGAAAATGCCAAGCTCCGCGTCGATGGAAACGGTTTCACTGCTGCTGGAGAGTTTTTTTCCGGAAGCGGAGGCAGTTTCGCTCCCTGCGCCCTGTTTGGTGAATAATTCATCCGCGTAGCCGATTTCGCCGATGAAGCCGGAGTGCGGCGTGTCGATTCTTTCTTTGAAAGCCTCGCGCATCCGTGTGTAATCGGCTATGTTGTCGGCTTCTTCCCAATCTTTCTCTCCAAATTTGCCACGGCAAATTATACTGATCAATTCTTTGTCGCTCATTCTCAAATTTCCGCGATCGGCGAGCACTTCGAGAATAACTCTCCGCCGATCTTTCGGCGCCGACCAACTAAGTTCTGTGAGAAGCTCTTTGTGTTTTTTGTTTTTGTAATAGTCACGCAACTCGCTCGCGCGGCTTTTTTCATTTAAACGATCTTGCAACTCCACTCTCCTTGAAATTTCTGGTCGCCAAAACATCATTCCTTCCGCGAGCGGACCGCGTTTATCTTCACTCTTGGAGTGAGTGTGCTTTTCCCATGATTCTTTGATCGATTTAAAAGCTCCAGCAATGTCGTGCAGGCTGTACCACGTTATTTTTCCGTTTGCGGTGAAAAACTGCTGTAGTTTTTTATTAACTTTATCGAAGGCGCTCGGACCGTGATTATCGTGAGCTTCGTGAATTATCCCGCCGCCTTTTGTTCCCGCTTCCGCCTTCTTTTCGGTCGGCGAAACAGTTTCCGCAGTTTTAGGTTTGATTTTTTCACTTTCTTGGGTTTTTTCAATACTCGCGAGAACTTCCTCGAATTGTTCTATTTCCTCCTCATTTCCGTCCAAAAAAGCGCGAACCAAACGAAGATTTGGTTTGCTGTCGTCTGTGAGTAATTTTTTCAGCTCCGCAAGATCTACTCGCCGCCGCGCAATCAAATCATCCCACCGGATGCCAGAATTGATTTCAATCAATTCTTCAAATTCTTTCCGCTTCGAACCGATTTTCACATTCGCGTTTATTTTTTCGAGTCGCTTTTCATAATCCGCGAAACTCTTGTCAAGGTCTTCGCGTTTTTGAATTTTGGCGCCGTCCCATTTCTCGTACAATTTTTCCACCGCGATCAAAACCAATTCCAAGTCGCGCAATTCTCCGGTCTGCACGATTCCGA
>JAHISY010000118.1 GCA_018817365.1 Patescibacteria group bacterium
CATAAAATAATCAACAAAAATTTGTCAAGTGCGAGAATCCCGCTTCCCGCTCGGCGAAAATCAGATTTTGCACCGAAAAGTCATTTTATGTTTGTTAGGTGTTACGGCGTAAATGCGCCTTAAATACTAACATTTGAGGAGGAACTGTAATATTTCTATTGCGAAGCGGTACAGAAGCCAAATTCTCTCACTTTTTCCACTTCAACTGCTTTTTCGCTAAAATTCCCCTACTTTGCCTCCCAAAAAACCTTTTCGCGTCGTCGTTCTCGCTTCGACAAACGGCACCGATTTCAGCGCGATGTTGGAAGAGAAACGAGACGGAAAATTGAAAGATGTGGAATTCGTAGGACTTGTCGCGAACAAAAATTGCGGAGCGGCAGAGCGAGCGGCGGCAGCAGGAGTACCGGTTTTTTTAATTGATGGAAAAGCGGAAAATTTCCACGAGGAGCTGTTCGAAACAGTGAAACTGCTTGAACCAGATTTAATTTGCCTCGTTGGCTGGATGAGGTTTTTGCGAGCGAATTTTTGCGCGGAATTTGAAAATAAAATTTTGAACGTGCACCCTTCCCTGCTGCCAAAATTCGCTGGCAAAATGGATGGCAGTGTCCACGAAGATGTCCTCGCGGCGGGTGAGAAAAATAGCGGAATGACGATTCATCTCGCGACAGCGGATATCGATGCGGGGGAAATTATTTGCCAAAAAGAGTGCGATGTCGCCGAAGATGAAACCGTCGAGAGTTTGCGGGAAAAAGTACAGACGCTTGAAAAAAAATGGTATCCCGAAGTAGTTCGCTGGTTTCGAGATGAGAAGATCTTTTTAAATGAAAAATTATAAATTATTAATTATGAATTCTTTTATCATTCATCATTTTTCATTCATAATTTCTACTCTCTCCAACCTCTCTAAAATTTGAGGGTGGTTTTCAAGAGTCGGATCATTGTCGAGAATTTTCTCCGCCGCGGCGCGGGATTTTTTGATCAACTCGTGATCGGTTAATTTCGCCACTTTCAAATCGGGAATCCCCGACTGCCGAACTCCGAAAACTTCTCCCGGTCCTCGTAATTTCAAATCCATTTTTGCCAGCTCAAAACCGGACGAAATATTTTCCATCGCGTGCAACCGCGTGCGGACTTCTTCTGATTCGGATTCGGAAAAAAGAAAACAGTAACTTTGCGCCTCGCCGCGACCGACCCTCCCGCGCAGTTGGTGGAGCTGCGCAAGTCCGAATCTTTCGGCGGCTTCGATTAGCATGATTGTCGCGTTTGGAATGTCAATGCCAACTTCAATCACCGTGGTGGCAACTAGAATTTGAGTCTCCCCCGCCGCGAAAGCCGCCATTGCCGCGTCTTTTTCTTTCGGACGAAGTTTGCCGTGCAGCAGTCCGAGTTTCAGATTAGGAAAAACTTCCTCTGACAACCTTTTGAATTCTTTTTTGGCAGACTTCACTTCGAGAACTTCCGACTCCTCGACGAGCGGGCAGACGACGAAAACCTGCCGACCTTTTTGGACTTCCGATTCAATCCAGCGGTACGCCTCCTCCCTCTTTTTCGGCGGAATAATTCGAGTGATCGCGGGCTTCCGCCCGGGAGGCAATTCGTCAATGATGGAAACATCCTGATCGCCGAAAATCGTGAGCGCGAGCGTCCGCGGAATCGGCGTGGCGGTGAGCGAGAGGATGTGCGGCGTGGAATTTTTTTTGATGAGAATCCGCTGCTCGACGCCGAAGCGGTGCTGCTCGTCGATCACCGCGAGCGCGAGGTTATGAAATTCAACGCGCGATTCGAGCAGCGCGTGCGTGCCGACGACGAGATCGAGTTCGCCGGATTTTAATTTCGCGGAGATTTCCCGCTTCTTTTTGGCGGGGGTCGAACCAGTCAGCAGCTCCCCGCGGACACCGAGGGGGTGAAGAATTTTGAGAAAATTGCGGAAGTGCTGCGCCGCGAGGATTTCGGTCGGCGCCAGTAGAGCCGCTTGGCAAGCGGCTTGGGATGTTTGGTGAATGGCTTGGGAGGTTTGGCAAGCGGCTTGGGAGGTTTGGCAAGCGGCTTTTGCAGTGAGAAAAATCGCGAGCGCCGCAACGACAGTTTTGCCAGAACCGACATCTCCTTCCAAAAGTCGATTCATTGGTAAATCTTTTTTTAAATCAGCGAGAATTTCGGCGGAAGAAATTTTTTGCGCGCGCGTAAATTTGAAAGGAATCTTCGCAGCGAATTCTGCCAGCAACTCCGGCGAATGCGGAATTTTTTTGCCCGAACCGGCAGCCCCTCGCCGCCAATCAAGTTTGCGAAGCAGCCCGCCGAGCTGTAGAAAAAAGAGCTCTTCGAACGCGAGCGACTCCCTCGCACGCTCCAATTTTTCGAATGATTCAGGAAAATGAATTTGGCGAATCGCCTCACCGAGCGGTAGCAATTTTTCACGCGCGACAATTTCGAATGGCAGCGGCTGCGGCAATTTTTTGGCGAATGGGAGAAGCGGATAAATTTTTTCGCGCAACCACTTCGAGGAAATTAATTTCCCATGCGAGCGATAAATCGGAATAATCCGACCGGCGTGCAGCATCTCGTCGGAAATTTTTTCGAAACTCCCACCGACGAGAGAATGTTTGCCACTTCGCGAAATCTGAATCTTGCCGGAAATCGCAATCTCGTCGTCGTTGCGGAGAATGCGGGTAATGAAAGTTTGATTGAACCAAATAAGTTCGAGCTCGCCCTCGTCTGAAACGAGTTTTGCTGTGACGAGAGTTTTTCCACGCGGAGTGCGAAACACGCGCAGTTTTTGAATTTTGCCGACAACCGTGTTCGTTTCATTCGGAATTACCTCGCTAATTTTGCAAAGCTGTGAAAAATCAGAGTGCGTTCGCGGAAAATAATTCAGCAAGTCTCCCACCGTCCGAATCCCGATTTCAGTCAAACTTTTTAGGTGGCGCGGAGTCGTGGCGAGAATTTCGGAAAGAGGAGTGTGCGGATCCATCGTGTTGATTTTACAAAAAATGCGAGCGGCGTGACGGAAGCCTTATCTTCCGGTTGAAATTTTACGGCTAGAAATTTTGTTAAAATTCGACCGTGATTGAAATCATTCCTCCCATCGCGAAATTAAGCGGAAGCGTGAAGCTGCCCGGCTCGAAATCCATCACGAACCGCGCGCTCCTCCTCGCCGCACTCGCGGACGGCGAGAGCCGAATTTCGGGTGCGCTGAAATCGGACGACACGAAATTCATGGCTGCCGCGCTCCGAAAATTGGGAATCAAAATCGATGAGCCGGACGACACGACTTTTGTCGTTTTTGGCAGAAATGGAAAATTGACGGAATCAAGCGAGCCGCTTTTCTTGGGAAATGCCGGCACCGCCGTCCGTTTCTTGACCGCCGCAGCGATTCTCGTGAATGGCAAGACAACAATCGACGGCGATGCGCGAATGCGCGAGCGACCGATCGGCGACCTAGTCGACGCGCTCCGCCAGCTCGGCGCAAAAATCGAATATTTAAAAAAAGAAGGTTGCCCGCCGCTCCGAATTATTTCAGATGGGAAACCGAAAACAGCCGAAGAAATAAAAGTTCGACGAGATACTTCGAGCCAATTTTTTTCGGCAATTTTGATGATTTGGCCATTCACAAATTTAAAAACTATTGTTGGTCTAAAAGCATCCGAAGAAAAAAATTTAGTTTCACCTGGGTATGTTTTTATTACTGCAAAAGTAATGGGTGCATTCGGAATAAACACTGAACACGAACCCGGTGAAAATATTTTCACAGTTCACAATAAAAAATATTCTGCTCAAAATTTTGAAGTCGAAGCCGATGCTTCATCGGCAACTTATTTTTTGGCGGGCGAAAAACTTTTGAATCAAAAAATTGAAATTCCAAATCTCCCAGATCGGTGGGAACAAAATCAAAACTCGAGTCAGCCCGACACGCAAAGTTTTGGAATCATTCAGCAATTCCCAAATTTACCAAAAGAAATTAATGGAATTGGTTTTCCCGACGCGATCCCGACTCTCACCGTCCTCGCCGCTTTTTCGGGACGCGAGATCCATTTTTCGGGAATTGCGAATTTGCGGGTGAAAGAGTGCGATCGAATTCACGCGCTCACTAAAAATTTAAATAAAATTAAATCCGGACTCGCAGAGGAAGTTGGTGATGATTTAATCATTTTCGGCGATACCAATCTCGCACGAACCGGAAATCCCGCCGAAATCGAAACTTTCGATGACCACCGCATCGCGATGAGTTTCTTCCTCGCGGGTTTGAAAATTCCGGGAATCAAAATCGACAATCCCGATTGTGTCGCGAAAAGTTTTCCGAATTTTTGGAAAGTTTGGGAAAGTCTCGGCGTGAAATTTTTGAAATGAAAAATTTGAACTTGTTTTAATCCGCCGCGGCGGACGAAATTTAAAATTTTTAAATGAATGCTCCTTCTAAAAATATTGTGCTGATTGGAATGCGGGGCAGCGGAAAATCCGCGATTGGCTGCGCGCTCGCGAAATTTCTGGACTTCGAATTCATGGATGTTGACCGCGAACTCGAAAAAACAGAGGGAATGAAGATTTCAGAAATTGTGGAAAAACACGGCTGGCGACACTTCCGCGATCTCGAAACGAAGTATGTGAAAAAAGCGGCAGCGAAAAATCAGACAGTAATCGCGACTGGCGGCGGCGTGATTTTGCGGAGAGAGAACATCGCGAATTTAAAAAAAGGTGGAATTGTCGTCTTCATCCACGCTCCGCTCGACCGCCTCGCGCGAAGAGTTTCGAGAAATAAAAACCGCCCGAGCCTCACCGGAAAATCTCCTCACGAAGAATTGGAGGAAGTGTGGCAACAGCGGGAAAAAATTTATCGGGAAGCGGCGAATATCGAAGTTTTTTTTGATTTTGAAACGAAAAACAAAGAAGCTGATTTGCTGCGGAAATCAAAAATGATTTTGAAAGCCGTCGAATCAACTCCGCGCCTAAGCGTGGAGTTTTTCGCGAAAACTTAATCGACGACAACCACCTCCCGCTCAAGCCGGATGCCGGACTGCGCGAAAACTTTTTCCGCCACCACTTTTTCGAGCGCGAGAAAATCAGAAGCTGCCGCGCCGTCGGCATTTTCAAAAAAATTGGCATGACGATCGGAGACGCGCGCGCCGCCAATCTGCAAATCGCGACATCCAGCAGCAGCAATCAATTTCCACGCTTGTTTGCCTTCGGGGTTCTTGAACCAGCTACCCGCAGTTTTTGCGAAAGGATGTTTCGCGAATTTTTCACGCGCAAGTTCCGCAACTTTTTGCTGCAAATCCTCCTCCGTTTTTTCGAGCGTGAATTCGGCTTCCACCAAAAAACTTTTCGCGTCTTGGAGCGAGGACTGCCGATAATTGAATTCCAAATCCTCGCGAGAAAGGGTGACTGTTTCTCCGTCCGCGTTTAAAACACGGATGCGAAGAATTTTGTCGCCGATTCCATTCGCGTTGCCGATGACCGCACCCCCGACCGTGCCCGGAATCCCCGCAAAGTTTTCCAAATTTTTCAAACCCCTCCGCGCACACTCCGCCACGATCACCGCGAGCGGAACACCGCTTCCCGCTCGCACGAGATTTTTTTTGAATTCCACCCCTCCGATTTCATTTCTGATGACAAGCCCGCGAAATCCCGCATCGGAAAAAAGAAGATTGCTCCCCCCGCCAAAAATAAAAATCGGCAGAAAATTCTTGCCGGCAAATTCCAAAGCCGCTTTCAAATCATTTTCCGATTTTGCCCGCGCAAAAAAATCCGCGACTCCGCCAACCTGCAAAGTCGTGAACTTGGCAAGCGAAATATTTTTCTCAATTTCCACTCTCGTCAATTTTTAAAGCCGCAGGAGCGAGATTCACAGCTATTTTTTTTTCACGCAACTTTTTCTCGCGCGCGCACACTACGGCATCGCGAACTGTAATTTCGTTCGATTTAATCCGCACGATTTGCGAAGAATTGATGAGTTTTTTTTCAGTCGGAATTCCAAGAATTTTTTTCGCCACATCAATTTTCGTGAGTATCCAGCCGTTTGTTTCGAAACGAAAATCAACGACTGTACCGAGAAACCGCCGTGAAACGGTGAATACGCGATTGCCGAAAATCGGAGTGTCGAGCTTGATAATTTCGGCAATCCGAATAATCTCGTCTGGTGTCGCGAGCGCGTCCGGATTTTCGACCCAAATCGTGTCCGCAGACACTTTCGAAATATCAGCAATCGGCAGCAGCAATTGCTTGTCTCGTCGCGTAAAAATCGCGGAAATCTCGCCATTCGCAGGATTCACCGCGAAATCGCACACCTTCCCGAGCAGACCTTTGCTCAGCTGGTCGCGAATTGGAATTCCGAGAAATTCACGGAAACTTTTTTGCATCGGAAACCAATTTTAGCGCGAAGTCGGCGATCTTGGAATCAAATTTTATTTCAAATAAATATCCTCTTTTGGCTCTTGCTTATCCACATTTATCGCGAGTCTAAATATTTTTTTAAGAGTCCGATCGACAAGCTCCCCCCATTCTCCTGTTCCTTTGTCAGCGCCGCGAGTAATCGGTTCGACTGGAAAATTTTCATTTAATTCCATAATTTCAAAGTTAAAAAATAAGAAGATATGTTAATTTAATTTTTCGATTTGTAAAAGCACATTTTTTACTCAATCTTCTTGCTAAAATTCTCCGGTGCTTTTCGCTTCCCTCGTTTTCGCGCACTCTCCCACACCCTTCACTTACTCGAGCGAGCTGCCAAATTTAGAGGTGGGCGATCTCGTCGCCGCGCCGCTGCGCGGAAAAGTTTTGAACGGCATTGTGATCGCGATTTCGGAAACCCCGCCGAAATTTTCCGTGAAACCAATCGCGAAAATCGTGCGAAAAAAAGTTTTGGCAGATTTTCAAATCGAGGCAGCGAGATTTATCCGCGAATATTATTCTGCCCATGCGGGAAAAGTTTTGAAGCTCTTCATCCCGCAGCGCGTGTGGAAAAATGAACCGCTGAAACGAAAAGCGAAAAAGAGTGAGATTAAAATAATCAAACAACCGAAAAAGAAACTCACACCTGATCAAGCTGAGGTTCTAAAAAAAATTCTGGAAACTGAAAGCTGGAAACTGCCAGCTCTTTTGCACGGCATCACCGGCAGCGGCAAGACGGAAATTTATCTCCGCGCGATTTTGGAAGTTTTGCAATCAGGAAAACAGGCAATCTTGCTCGTGCCGGAAATCGCGCTCACCCCGCAGTTGGTCGGCTATTTCGCCGCGTCGATTCCGAAAAATGAAATTGCGGTGCTCCATTCGAATCTTTCGGAGGGCGAGAAATTAAATTCGTGGGAGCAGATCCATTCGAATGAAGTGAAACTTGTAATCGGTTCGCGGAGCGCGCTTTTCGCGCCGGCGCGAAAATTGGGGATCATCATCCTCGATGAGGAGCATGAATGGAATTACAAAAATGATCAAACTCCGCGCTACCACGCGCGAGCGGTAGCTTTCGAACTCGCGAAAATTATCGGAGCCAAATTAATTTTGGGAAGCGCGACTCCCTCACTCGAAACTTATTTCGCTGCGCAGAATGGACGGCTAGAATTGCTCGAACTTCCCGAAAGAGTGAATCGATCAAAGCTGCCGGAAGTGCGGATTGTGGATTTGCGGAATGAAATGAAGCGCGAAAATTTCTCGCCATTTTCGGAATTGCTGCAAGCCAAAATCCGTGAAAAATTGGAGCGCAAAGAGCAAATCATTTTACTGCTGAATAAACGCGGCTTTTCAAGCGCAGTGGTTTGCCGAGATTGCGGTTTTGTTTTGAGCTGTGAAAATTGCAGCCTCCCCCTCACTTTTCACCGCGCGCTGAATCGGTGCGTCTGCCACGGATGCGGATATTTCGAAATTCCTCCCGCGAGCTGCCCAAATTGCCATTCCGCCACGATCAGGTTCCTCGGAACAGGTACGCAAAAAATCGAGAGTGAACTGCCGAAACTTTTTCCGGGTGCGAGAATTTTGCGAGCCGATCGCGACACGACAAGTTTACGCGGCAGCCATCAAAAAATTTATGAGGAATTTCGCGAAAGACGGGCGGATATTTTGATTGGAACGCAGATCGTCGCGAAGGGACTCGACTTGCCGAATGTTTCGCTCGTTGGCGTGCTGCTCGCGGACATTGGTCTCCATCTCCCCGACTTCCGCGCCGGCGAGAAGATTTTTTCGCTGCTCACGCAAGTCGCTGGTCGCTGCGGACGGGGTGAAAAAGTTGGCGAGGTCGTGATTCAAACTTATTCTCCCGAACACCCCGCGCTGCAGAATGCGCGAAATCACGATTACAAAAAGTTTTTTCGCGAAGAAATTGCGGAACGAAAAAATTCTTTTTGGCCGCCATTTTCGAAAGTGGTGAAATTTATTTTTGTGGATGAGATTGAAAGAAACGCGAAACAAAATGCGGAAAACTTTGCGCAAAAATTGAAAGAGAGCGGCGAGAAGCAAGTTTGGACAGCTCCCGCGCTAATTGCGAAACTTAACGGAAAATTCCACTTTCATGTGATTTGGAAAGGCGGCGATCCGCGCAAACTGCTCGCAAAAATCACGCTTCCTGAAAAAGTACGAGTGGATGTCGATCCGGTGAATCTTTGCTGAAAAAACTCTCCGACTTGTCCTTTCGAATCCCGCGAAGACGGGAGAAGGAGGAAGCCGACAGAATGAAGGGTGGGTGGGTGAATTTGAGCCGCAGGATCATTCGACCGGCTCGAAATTAATCGAGAGAAGCACGGTGGCTGAAAGATTATTTGGTCCGATCGCTGTGATTTCAAAAACATTCTCTCCCGTCGAGAAATCATCTGAATTTGGGCTGGCAAAATAGCTCCACTCTCCGCTGCCCGCCATATAATTTTGAACCGGCGCGCCATTCACCTTCACGGCTTCTGCAGTCTCGCTCACTTTCCCGGAAATCTTCACCGGCGCCTCGCTCACGGTAGCTCCATTCGTAATACCATTCACAGAAATTCCGAAAACCGGCGACCGAGCCAAAACGGCTTCTCCCCCTCCGTGTCCGTGTGGAGAATGAAAAAGAGCGGAAGGTGTTTCAGCAACTTTTTTCGGCTGAATCTGCTGGCAACCGAGAAGCATGAAAGCAACCGCGAGAAGAATGGAAAGTTTTTTCATTTTGAAAAGAATTAACTGCCGAAAGTTTAGCAAAAAGAGAAAGATTGCTAAAATCCCTCCACTCGCATTTTTTTATGGCTTTCCCAAAAATCAATCCGAAGCAACCTTTCCCCTCGCTCGAGGAGGAGGTTTTGGCATTTTGGGAGAAGGAAAAAATTTTTGAAAAAAGCCTCGCACAAGATTCTCCTGCTGGTGAATTTAAATTTTTTGACGGACCGCCGTTCGCGACGGGACTGCCTCATTACGGACACATTTTGCAAGGCGTGATTAAAGACCTAATTCCAAGATATAAAACGATGCGTGGCTACCGCGTCCCGCGGATTTGGGGTTGGGATTGCCATGGGCTGCCGGTTGAGAATTTGATTGAAAAAGATTTGGGATTGAAAAGCAAGCAAGAAATCGAGGAATTTGGCATCGCGAAATTCAACGAAAAATGTCGCGAGTCGGTTTTGAAGTTTGCCGGCGAATGGCAAAAAACGGTCAAAAGAATGGGTCGCTGGATCGACATGGAAAATGCTTACAAAACAATGGATCTCGAATTTATGAATTCGGTCTGGTGGGTTTTTGGCGAATTGTGGAAAAAGGGGCTGATTTACGAAGGACTGAAGCCGATGCATGTCTGCCCCCGCTGCGAGACACCACTTTCGAATTTCGAAGTCGGATTAAATTATCGCGACGTCACCGACCTCTCCGCGATGGTGAAATTTGAACTCGAAGACGAGCCGGGAACCTACCTTCTCGCGTGGACGACGACACCTTGGACGCTACCGGGAAATGTGGCGTTGGCGGTGAATCCGAAAGTGGAATATGTAAAAGTGAAAGCTTTTGGTAAAAAAGCAGATGATGATTTTTATGTAATCCTTTCTAAAGAAAGATATGAAGAAGTATTTGAAAAATGCGAAAAAGATCCATTTTATTTCGCTTTCAATCCCTTCATGAAAAAAATAGAGGAAGGTGAATCTACTAGATATGATGAAACCCCAAAAGTTATCAAAGGAAAAGATTTAATTGGTAAAACTTACAAACCGCTTTTCGATTATTATCCCGATCTAGTTAACGGCGACAGCAAAGACTCCCACGAGGTAATTCCGGGAATGTACTTCATCACATTCAACACCGAAAACTCCGCACCAATTTTTGAAAATAAAAAGCTGCGAGATGCTTGCGCCGAAGCTTTTCGCGAAGTCGCGGAAAAAAATAATTACAAAATTTATGAATTAGCCGTGATGCCGGATCATGTCCATCTCGTGGTGGAAATCGAAGAAGGTGGAGAAAGTTTGCCGAAAACTTTGCAACAACTAAAAGGAATCTCAAGTTATAAAATCAAACCACTAATCGAGTTAACCTACCACCTAGGTGGTAGGTTAACGGGCGATGCTAAATCGAATGGCAGATCAACGAGTAATGATAAATTGGCGAGCAAGAGTAAAAATGACGATGAATTTACTGTCTCCCTTCTCGAAACAAAATTTCACGAAAAAGACGGTCGCTCCTTCTCCAAACTCTGGCGCAAAGGCTACGACAAAAAATTCATCTATTCTAAAGATGAGTACGCAAAAATTTCCGATTACATCCGCCAAAATCCAGTAAAAAAGAAACTGCCTCCGCAAAACTATGCTTGGCTCAAAACTTTCGACGACAGCAATCAGCCCGTTAAATCCCCAAAGCAAAAACCGTCTACCGCCTTCCGCATCGTCGCCGCCGACTTCGTCACGACCGACGAAGGTACCGGCATCGTCCACATCGCGCCGGCTTTTGGTGAGGACGATTACGAACTCGCTAAAAAAGAGAATTTGCCGATTATTCAAAATGTTTCGCTCGACGGAAAATTCACCGACGAGGTCGCCGATTTCGCCGGAATGGAGGTGAAACCGAAAGACGACCCGACGAAAACCGATCGCAAAATTGTGGAATTTTTGGGCGACAAAATTTTTGCGAGCGAAAATTACCGCCACTCCTACCCATTTTGCTGGCGCTGCGAATCGCCGCTTTTGAATTACGCGACTTCGAGCTGGTTCGTCGCGGTCGAGAAAATCAAAAAAGATTTGCTCGCGGGAAATGAAAAAATTAATTGGGTTCCGAGCCACATCAAAAATGGACGCTTCGGAAAATGGCTTGAAGGCGCGCGCGATTGGGCAATCTCGCGAAACCGATTTTGGGGCGCACCACTGCCGATTTGGCGCTGCGAAAAATGCGGAAAAATGAAATGTGTCAGCTCGCGCGATGAACTCGAAAAACTCGCAAATGAACCAAGAACCAAGAACCAAGAACCAAGAACTATTATTGATGATTTACATAAACATTTTGTCGACAAAATTTCTTGGAAATGCGACTGCGGCGCAAAAACAAAAAGAGTCCCTGAAGTCCTCGATTGCTGGTTTGAATCCGGCTCGATGCCCTTCGCTTCGCAGTATGCAGTTAGCAGTAATCAGTCAGCAGAAAAAAATAAAAAAACTTCTGCCAACTGCCAACTGAAAACTGAAAACTGCACAGCGGATTTCATCGCCGAGGCGCAAGACCAAACGCGCGGCTGGTTTTACACGCTCCATGTTTTGGCAACGGCAATTCAAAATAAACCCGCCTTTTCGAACTGCGTTTGCAGCGGACTCGTCCTCGCGGAGGACGGTGAGAAAATGTCGAAATCGAAACAAAACTTCCCTCCCCCACAGAAAATTTTTGATAAATACGGGGCGGATGCGATGCGACTTTATTTGATGCAATCACAGGTAACACACGCAGAAGATTTGCGCTTCAGTGAGCGCGGCGTGGACGAAACGCTTCGAAGCGTACTGCTTCCTCTTTGGAATACTTTTTATTTTTTCACGACGTACGCGAACGCCGACGGCTGGCAGCCGA
>JAHISY010000119.1 GCA_018817365.1 Patescibacteria group bacterium
CAAGAGATACAATCGCGAGGCGTTGGAAATTAATTACCGTTCGAAAAATATCGCTGATGTGCTTGATATGACAGTCGAGGATGCGCTGACATTTTTTACTGCGCAGCCCGCGATCAAAAAGAAGCTTTCAACTTTAAATGATGTCGGGCTTGGCTATCTCCGTCTCGGACAAAGTGCGACGACGCTTTCCGGTGGCGAGGCGCAGCGGATCAAACTCGCGACAGAGCTTTCGAAGCGGGCGACAGGCAAGACACTTTACATCCTCGATGAACCGACGACAGGTTTGCATTTCGATGATGTGAAGCGGTTGATTGAGGTGCTGCAAAGATTAGTAGACGCAGGAAATACGATCGTGGTAATCGAACATAATCTCGATGTTTTGAAATCGGTGGATTATCTGATCGACCTCGGACCAGAAGGTGGCTATGCAGGCGGGGAAATTTTGGCAAGTGGCACTCCCGAGGAAGTCGCAAAAGTGAAGCGAAGTTTCACGGGGCAGTATTTGAAAAAGATGCTGAGGTAGTTTGTAGTTGGTAGTTGGTAGTTTGTAGTTATTTTAAAAAGATGGTTTAGTTAATTTTCAATTACCAATGTGCAATGTACAATGAAGATAAATTCAAGCTCTTTTTTAAAATACGATATGAGTGCTCATCATTTGGCTGTAAATCCCGAACGCGCCACTTCTGCACATCAAACAGAAACTAAACGCGGAAAGATCTTTCGAGGTTACGAAAAAATGGGAGAAAATCAGACGGAGATGAATGAATGGTTATTAATCACCAATGATCCGAGCAATTTGTGATTTGTCGCAAAACGAATCGAAATAGCTCACCAGCAAATGAGCTATTTCCTGGGGATTTATTATCCTCTCGGTTCCCCGTCTGGAAAACCCAAAGACGTTGAGATTTTAGCAAAACGGGATACATCATCCACATTTTTTTGAAAAAAATTGCACATTGCACATTAATCATTGATAATTGAACCATGAATCTCCAAACCTATCTCTCCTCCACCCCGCCGAATCTCGCGAAAGCGATTCTCGCGTTTGCGGAGGCGGTGAAGCGAATTGACGGGAAAATCCGCACTGCCGAAACAGGTGAAGCCGGTTCGCAAAATACTTTCGGTGAGGAGCAACTGAAACTCGATGTTTTGGCGGATCGGATTGTTTTTGAGGAATTAAAAAAATCGGGAGTGGTCGCAATCGCCGCGAGTGAAGAGCAGTCGGATGAAATTGAACTTTCGAAGGAAGGTGAATTTTCCGCCGCTTTCGATCCGCTCGATGGTTCCAGCTTGGTGGATGTGAACCTCGCTGTCGGCACGATTTTCGGGATTTGGGAAGGGAAGGGATTCATCGGCAAAAGCGGAAAAGAGATGCGTGCCGCCGGCTACGCGATTTACGGACCACGCACGACCTTCACGATTGCGATTGATTCAAATCCCGTGGAATTCACGCTACAAACAGATGGTGATTGGAAATTGACAATCGAAAAAATGGAAATCGGCGAAGGTAAAATGTTTGCGCCGGGCAATCTGCGCGCGTGCGCAGAGAATAAGGAATATCTCACGCTGCTAGATTTTTGGGCGGAGAATGGCTACCAGCTGCGTTATTCTGGCGGGATGGTACCGGATGTGCATCAGATTCTAGTAAAAGGAAAAGGTGTCTTCAGTTATCCGGGCAGCGAGTCAAATCCGGCGAAATTGAGGCTGATTTACGAATGCGCTCCGCTGGCTTACGTTATCGAAAAAGCGGGTGGCGCGAGCAGTGATTTGGAAAAATCAATTCTCGCGAAAAAAGTGGAATTTCTCGATCAGCGGACAGTGGTTTGTCTCGGTTCGAAAGATGAGGTGGATCGGTTTGACAAGTTTTTGACGATTTAAATTTCGCGCGTCGCGGAAATTTTTCCCCAAATTTCGAACGTAATTTTTCCGCTGAATTCTTTTGAATCCCTCCCATAACTTTGAATTTTTTTGGCAATTTCCGGAAAAACTTTTTCGAATGAATCCGGTTTTTTTATTCGAATAAGCGCGGTCGGTCCGACAAATTCCCGCATTTGGGCGAGATAAATTTCGGGATTTTTGGATGACTGCAGCTTTTCATTTTCAGAAAAATTCCTCCCAATCATCGCGAATGATCGCTCGCCAACCGGCAAGAAACGACCGATTTTTAGCAGTTCCGCGTCGGCGGGAGCGGCGGCGGAGTCACGCGCGAGGAGAATTTCCAGCCGTGCAGAAAAGCCCGGATCAGTGAGGAGACAGCCGCCGGCAGGGGCGGGAAATTCGCGGATGCCGAACTTCGCGGCGAGCGCGAGCTGCGGCTTCCGATTTCTGCCGGAGAAATCGAGCAACTGCTCGCGAGTAATCAGACCATCTTTTTCGTACGAAGTTTCCGGCAGCAACTTCGCAGAGAGAGGGCGGAGAATTTTATTTTTCAGTCCGGAAATTTTTTCGACCAGCTGCAGCGCGTTTCGATTTTGTGAGAACGGTCGTTGTCCGAGCACTTCTCCGCTCGCAATAATCTCAAAGTTAACCCCTGAATTAACTCGGGGTTTTTCGGCGGCAATTTTTTTCGCGAGAGAAAACATCAGCCCATGGCAATCGATGCAAGGATTCATGTTTTTGCCGAAACCATGCGGCGGGTCGCGCAACAGTTTGAAGTGAATCTGCGAAATATCTTTCACGATAATTTCGATTCCCAAATTTTTGGCAGCTTCGCGGGCTTTTTCTGCGTTAAAAAAAGGGGTTTCAAAAGTGAGCGCGGTAACTTCGCATCCCGCATTTTGAAGAATTTTGGCAGCGAGGATGGAGTCGAGTCCGCCGGAGAAAAGGAGAAGAACTTTGGTTTTTTTGGAACTCATAAAGAGCAGCTTACCGTTAAATTTCGAGATTTTTCAATTGGCAATTTTTTGACAAATTATTAAAAATAAGTTATTCTCAAAACTAATTAGGATTCCCTATTCTGGTTTTTATGACCTCCTCAAACCAGCAACCGGAAGCATTCTCCCCGTCTGCTGCTTATCTCAGTGATCAATCAGCCGTGCCGTGCAATATTTATGATCATCCTTGCCCAAAACAATTGGCATTTGAAAATGGAGTTTGGAAACTTGCTGAAAAGACTAGGGAAGCCGTTGGATTCTCATTAGCGCCACTTCGCGACGTTGCCTACACCCGTATAGATGGAGCTGTGAGGCACAACAGACCCGAAATGTTAGGTTTGGAAAAAGCTGCTGGTAAAGTTGAAGACTGCGCTAGTTGTATTAATTATATTACGACTGGACTAAATGAGTACCAGCCGAACAATCGGTTAACAAAAGCCGCTGCCACTCCTCAAGAAGTCAGTGGACAAATTCAGAAGAAAAGTAAAACTGAAAAAGACAAACTTCGTTTAAAAATTGATTGTGCGGAAATAATTTTCACAGCAGTGGAAAATACCAAAGATATGGTAAACGAGTTGAAAGACTGTGAGAAATTAAGCGGGAAAGTTGTTACGACTTATCAAGAAGGTATGACTCTAGAGAAAGGCAAGTTACATATTTTCGCTCAAACTTTTCCACACGGCAATCCGCGCAAAATTGAACATCAAGACTTGTTAAAAGGCACTATATTTGAAAACTTGAAGGCTTGGAATCCGGAAAATATGGGCGGCTGTCTTTTTACCGTTACTCGCGAAAAAAATCTTTTAATTGTAGAACTGTTTAGCAGAAGCGGAAAATTTGGTCCAATCAAGTTCAGTAATATTGCGAACGAAATTGCGAGAAAATTAAAACAAGAATTCGAAGGACAAAATGTTCAAATCTGCACAGCATCTCTAGATCGTCCCAAAGATATCAGGGAAGAGATGAATAAATTATTCGTTAGAAAAGCTGAGCTACCCTTCCCTACTCAATCACCACCCCCGCCTCCAACCTCTTAATCTCCGCCTCCAAAATCTCCCCCACCCCGACTTTGAACGGCACCTTCACCCGTTTCATTTTCTTCGCTGAAACCGGAATCAAAATCTCCACTACCGCCCCCGCCTCGCTTTTCGCGGAAACTAGAAGCTGTTTCAATTTCGGCAAAATCGCGGGGTCGGCGTTCGCTGGAAGCTTTATTTGAAGCGGTTTCGCGAATTCGACGGCTTCAACTTTTTCGGAAATTTTGGGCTGCGCTTTTCCGTTTGAATCATCGAGAAAACCATCCGCCTCCGCTTTCGCGCGGATCTTTTCCAAATCTAACTTTTTAATTTCGTGCGCGGAAATTTGGAAAACATCGTTGCGAAATTCCAATCTCCCTGTCGCCGTGAGCAGCTCGTCTTTTTCAATTTGCTCGCCAAACTGCGCGAAAACCTTTGGGAAAACAGAAACCTCGATCGCCCCCGTCGGATCTTCGAGCGTGAGAAAAGCCATCGTCTGCCCGCTTTTTTTCGTAACAAGTTTGCGAAAATTCGTGACAATCCCGCCGACGGTATGGGTTTTGCCGACATCTTTTTTGTTTAATTTTTCCGCGAGATGAATTTTTTTGCCGAGTGCTTTTCGCAAACCCGCGAGCGGATGCGCTGAAATATACATTCCCAGCAGCTCCTTCTCCCATTTCAATCGTTGTGAACGCGAAGCCGGTTCAACTTTTTTGAGTTTAAATTCCAGCTGCGGAGATTCCTCCCCGTTGCCGAAAAGTGAACCTTGATTTGTTTCAGCTTGATTTTTCACCGCTTTCGCGAAATCCGAGAGCGAGGAAGCGGAAGCTGCAATCGAAGCTCTTTCTCCGAGATCGTCGAGCGCGCCGGAGAAAGCGAGTGCTTCGAGAGTGCGTTTATTGATGACAGAAGGATCTACGCGACTAGCGAAATCAGCGAGGTCGGTAAATTTCCCGCCGCTCTCCCGCGCTTCGAGAATAGCATGAATCGGTCCCTCCCCTACTCCTTTAGTCGCATTCAAACCGAAACGGATGTCGCCGTCCGCCACGACGGTGAAATTCGCGAGCGACTCATTCACCGACGGCGGCAATACGCGAATCTGCATTCGCGCCGCCTCCTCGATGTCGATCGAGAGCCGATCCATATTTCCATGATCGGAAGTAAGCAATGCCGCGAAAAATTCGGAGGGATAGTGGGCTTTGAGATAACCGGTTTGATAAGCAATCAACGCGTAGCAAGCGGCGTGCGATTTATTGAAACCATAGCCGGCGAAAGGTTCGATGACGGCAAAAAGTTTTTC
>JAHISY010000013.1 GCA_018817365.1 Patescibacteria group bacterium
CGCTCAAATCCGCTGCGACAAATAAAAAATTGTTGTAGAATCCTCACCATGCAAATTTCTTATTTTGGAAATACCGGATTTCTTTTGAAAGGAAATGACGCGAGCGTGGCTCTCGCGCTTCCCGCGGAAAAAATCGGCAACGCGGAAATCGTGGTCACCGCGACCGAGAATGAGGAGATGAAGGCAAGCGCGGAGCAGACGGTTTTTGACTGGTCGGGCGAATACGAAGCGCGCGGCGTGAGCGTGCAGCTGATTCCGGTGGGAAATGAGAAGCCCTCGCGAATTGCCAAAATTATCATCGACGGAATCTCAATCGTGCATCTCGACGGAGTGACCGAACCGCTGACAGAGACGGAGGAAGAGCAAATCGGAGGAGTGGATATGTTGCTCGTGAGTGTGGGGAAAGCAGCCGCTCTCGGCGAAAAACAAATCAAAAACACAATCGAGGCGCTTGAGCCAAAGATTGTCGTACCGATGAATTTCGCGGCGGGAGAGGAAATAGAGTTCGCAAAAACACTCGGCTTCGGGGAAGTTGAGGGCGAAGATTCGTTGAAACTGAAAGCGGAAAGCTTGCCGAGCGAGCGGATGGAATTGAAAATTCTGAGGCCACGGAAATAATTGAGAGGCTTTTTGGGTTTTGATTTTAGGAAGCCTCATCGCGAGGTTTATTTTAAAATAATTCAAAATTACAATATTCGACCTTGTTTTAAAATTCTAAATTTTAAATTTAAAATTAATTTGGCCCCGTAGTTCAATGGATAGAATGATTCCGTCCTAAGGAAGGGATGCAGGTTCGATTCCTGCCGGGGCCACCAAAAATGGATGTTAGCAATTGGAAGTTGGATATTTGAAAATTCAATCAGTCCCAACTTTTAGTTTCCGGTTTTTTAACCCTCAATTTATTCCCAATTTCATTGCCATCATTTCCGATTCGCACGGCGGTCTGGATCGCTTCCGTAACGTATTGGAAAATCTGCGCACAGCGAAAATTCAAACTGTTTTGCATGCTGGAGATTTCGTAGCGGGAAATATTGTTGAGCTGTTGAAAGATTTTTCTGAAATTAATTTTTGGATTGCGCGCGGCAACTGCGACATTGATGAGAAGTCGATCTCAGAAATTCAGAAAATGCCAAACATCAAGCTCGCGGAAATTTTGAAATTCGAAATCGGCAGAAGAAAATTCGCGATGGCACACCGAATCGAAGATCTGCGAAATACCGAAGCGAGTGTTTGCGTGAGCGGACATACCCACATTGCCCGCATTCGGAAATTAAACAACCGGTTGTGGATAAATCCGGGCAGCCTTTTTGAAAGCGGCATGTATTTAATTTTGGATTCGGAAAAACTCACGCTCGTCGGAAAAACTTTTAATGAGAAGGTTTGAGTCGAATGGCGGAGGGAGAGGGATTCGAACCCTCGAGACGGTTGCCCGCCTACACGCTTTCCAAGCGTGCGCACTCGGCCACTATGCGATCCCTCCGTTTATATCCTCCGTAGCTTTAGCGAAGAATGGATTACGAAATTTCAAAATCCGGCGAGAGTAAACCCTCACCTCAATTTCCGAAGTGAGGATAAATTATTTTTTGGAGGAGGACTTCTTTTCTTTTTTCTTCTCAATTTTCTCAACCTTCTTTTCTCCAACCTTTTTGACTTCACCCTCTGCCGACTGCGAACCTGCCTGCCGGTAGGCAAGGCTGGAATCTGCCGACTGCCGAACCCTCTCCGGCTTTTTCAGCGTGCGAAGACAACTCGTGCAAATCTGAACTTTCACCCCGCCAAACTTTTTTGAAACTAAATTCGGCAGAAATCTCCGCTTCGTGCGACGTTTGGAGTGCGAAACATTTTGGCCCGAAACGGGACGCTTGCCGCAAAGACTGCAAACTTTACTCATTTTGAAATGTTAAAATTACCGAAGCCGCGCGATTTTACGCGAGAAGTTGGATTCCTTCAACCCACAACAACATCTCAACATTCCTAATTTTCCCAACACTCTTAACGCCCCCAAAAATTGTTTCTTTTGAATCTTCCCGCTCTCGAAATGCTCGCATGGGTCGCCGGTTTTTTGATTGCGCTCTCCGTCCACGAAGCCGCACATGCAGCAGTGGCGAATTATCTTGGTGATCCGACGGCGAAATTCGCAGGCAGGATTTCGTTGAATCCGCTGAAACACCTCGATCCCGCCGGAACAATCTTTTTACTTTTTATGGGTTTCGGGTGGGGAAAACCGGTACCGATAAATCCGCAGAATTTTGCGAATCGACGAGCGGGAGAAATCTTGACTTCTCTCGCCGGACCGCTGGCAAACTTCACGGTCGCTTTGATTTTGGCAATTCCTCACAACTTGCTTGATCCGGGCTCGACCGCTTTTCTTTTCGTGCAAACAGCGATGTTTGTGAATGTCATTATTATGGTTTTCAATTTGCTGCCGATACCGCCGCTCGATGGGGGAGGCGTGGCGGTAAATTTTTTGCCGGCGGAACTGGCTGAAAAATATCGACGGAACGGTCCTATTTTCCTTTTTGGGCTAATCGCGTTCGATTGGGTCTTTAAAACAAGTATTTTATGGGGAATTTTGGGAACGCTTATCAACATTGTGTTCGCCGCGATTAATCTTTCCACAACACTTGGGGGTTAAATCGTTCGGACTTGAAGCGGAAAAATGATTTCAGAATCGGTGCAACTCTTTTTAATTGCATACAAAATTTGTTCGGGTAGATTGTGAGTAATTCTTTCGCATTCGCGAACTCGGCGTGAAGCCAAATCGCTCACAAGAATTAAGGGGTTCCGTACATTTCTTTCATTCCACGGAATGAGAGGGAGGATCCCCACCTTGATCACAGGATTGCTGCCTTCCGGAGCAGACGGTGCGAAAGAAAAACTGTTAAAACCTTGCCTAAATCGGCGAGGTTTTTGCTTTTGCAGTTTTGTTTGGGGCGAATATTGCGGCAAGTGGGGCTGGAAAAGCAGAGCTACCGCCCACTTCCGTTTCAAAAGCTCCTACCTCATTGCTCCTTTTGACCGATAGCATTAATTAAGCATCCCACATGGGTGATGACCGAAGGGTAAGGGGCTCAAGCTTCAAAAACCACCTGTCAAATTTTTTAGCAGATATAAAATCTGGTAATCCTAAAATCAGGCAGGCAGGTTTGAAAATTTAGAATTTGAAATTTATTTGAAAATTGTAAATTGAAAACTGAAAATTAAGCCATGGTCGAAATCAAAAATCTGCAGTTGTGCTCACATACTCCTGACACCTCGACATATCTTATGTATTTAAATATTCCCGCCACTCCCGCACTGGCAGTTCGCAATCACGGTACTTCTCGAGCGAATCAACCATCAGCTTCGCAACCTGCGGATTCACAAAAAGCGGAACCGAAAAATCCGTTGCTTTTCTCCGAATGAGATAACCATTCGTCAGCTCTTCCGGCTGATAATTTTTTGGGATA
>JAHISY010000120.1 GCA_018817365.1 Patescibacteria group bacterium
CGCTCATCTCAAACAAAAGGTAAAACTTCATCGTGGTCTGCGAGCTCATCGGAGGAAGAAGATGGCTGACTATTTTTTGGAAAATGGGATTAAGTAGACCCCATTTTTTTCATTAAGCCCTAAATCCTAATGCTTTAAGCGCCGAAGCTACCTGCCTGTCGGCAGGCGCGGTATTAAATGGCTTTTTTGTTGCGAATTGGTATCAGTTTTCAATTTCCAAGCGCCAATCTCGCGTTCGCGGGATAGGGGAGTTGGCTGGATTAGAAATTGTCATACAGCGTGAGATTTCGCTAGGCGATGATTTAATCTCTCGTTAACCTACCGCTTAAGCAGTAGGTTAACTTGATTATGAAATTAGAAATTTCTTAGAAACTTTATCACAACTTTTTGCTAAAATTAATTGCGATGTTGAATTGGTGGCTGATCGCGGTTCTGATTTTTTTCACCCTCATTGGCTTTTTTTATCTTGATAAATTAATCCTCAAGTTTACCGAGCAGCTGCGTAAAAAATTCCATCCCATCATTGATGAGTTTTTCCGCGCGATTTCTTTTACGCCTTTCGTGGTTTTTACGCTTTATATTATTCCCACAATTTTTGTTTTTTTTAAGATGGAAGATGATATTGTTTGGTTTTCTATCGCCGCTCTCACGCTCGCGTGTTTGCTTGCTACCGGCTTGGCTTTTGTGATGAAATACATTTTCAAACGCGTTCGTCCGCTCGGCAACACCACTTATCTTGGTAAAATCGATTCTGCATTTCCATCTGCCCACACTGCCGGTAGTTTTGTCGCGGCTTTTACGATTGCGATTTTTTGGCCGGCATGGAGCGTTCTTTTTCTTACGCTTGCTTTTCTCGTGGCGGTTTCCCGCATGTATCTCGAATTGCATTTTTTCTCTGACGTGATGGGAGGCGTTCTCCTCGCATATTTGATGGTCATTCTCGCGCTTGATTCTCAAATTCTCATTTTCCTCGGACTTTGAAAAATCCGCCAGCTCTGAGTTAACTTTACTGGAATGAAAAATATGAAGGACAAAAATTCCACGAATTCTAGTTTCCGCTGCGCGAATTGCAATCGCTCTGTTCCGCCCGCTGAGAAAACCGCGCGCAACCATTGCCCATTTTGCTTATGGAGTTTGCATGTTGATTCCGAAGTTCCCGGCGATCGAAATTCAAACTGCGGCGGGAAGATGGAACCGGCAGCGATTTTTCAAAAACACGGTGAATGGATTGTCGTCCATCGCTGCGCGGAGTGCGGGAAAGAGATTAGCAATAAATGCGCGCGGGATGATAATTTCGAAACACTTCTCAGCATTTCTCCAAACTCCAATAACCAAATTCCAAATTTCAAATAAATCACAAATTTCAAATGTTTTGAATTTGATATTTAGTATTTATTTGGAATTTGCTACTTGAGATTTGAAAATTAAAAACTTTTCTCAAAACTTTTCTTTTCGAAGTAAAATCTTTTGGAATTTAATTCCCACTTCTAAATATGGCCAAGATGCCCGTCACTCCTCTCGAAATTCGGCGGCAGCTGCTCCACATTTTTTTAGGACTCACGCTTGTTACGCTCCTCAATCACGGGATTCTTGATTCGTGGAATCTTTTTTGGATTCTCATTCTCGGGATCATCCTCTCGTGGCTTTCATTGAAGTTCCGAATTCCGATTGTGGCGTGGTTTCTCGACAAATTCGAACGCAAACAAGTCCGACCGGGGAAAGGGGCGATCACATATTTCATCGGCGTGATTCTCGCCCTTCAAATTTTTCCGCCGGAAATCGCGTATGCGGCGATTCTCATTCTCGCGGTCGGTGACGGGGTGAGTTCGCTGATTGGTCCGTTCGGGAAGCTGAGAACAAAACTTTCTGACAAAAAACTGCTCGAAGGCACGATTGCTGGCGGAGCATTCGGCGGAGCGGCGGCGATGGTTTTTGTCGCGCCGCTTGAGGCTTTCGTCGCGGCTTTTATCGCGATGATTTTCGAGGCGATGGAAATTCGATTCAATCAAAAACTTCTCAACGACAATGTTACCGTTCCGCTCGTTGCCGGCACGGTTATTGTTCTGCTGCGCGGGTGGGGATTTTAATTTCGCTGTAACGTTCATTCTTGTTAAATTATTCGCAAGCTTCTAAATGAGATTTAGAGTAGAGGCATATTGCAATGCACCTCTACGGATTCAAAAAACCACCGCCCTTACTGGTGGTGGTTTTTTTTGTTGAAAACATTTTTCTGACTATTCCTCAATCGAAGGTGGCAGTGGTTCTTCGGTTGGATCTAGAATTTCTTCGACTGGAAGTACCGTTTCGGGACTTTCGAGAGAATCGTCGACCGGAAGCGCGACTTCGGAATCATCAAAGAATTCCTCGACTGGCGAGACAGGCATGATTTCCTCAACCGGTAGCGGGGGAGGCGGCGGTGGCGGTGGCAAAGAATCTTCCTCCATCCCAGTCGGGATTTTGCAGCCAGCCAAAAGTATGATGCTGAAAACGATGATAAGTTTTCTCATTTTAAAAGAGGTTAAAAGTTTAAAACTTTAAGAAGTTTAACTCTTCAAATTATTTTTTCAAAATCTCATCAACTTTCACGATTTCTACTTTTTCTGAATTCCGTTTTTTTAATTCCACGCCGCCCTTTTCCAAAGTTTTCAAACTCACCACTACTCGCCGCGGAATCCCGATCAAATCCGCATCCGCAAACTTCTCGCCCGCTCCGCAATTCCGTTCGTCAAAAAGCACTTCCACATTCTTCTCGCGGAGCTTCTCGTAAATCTTCCCTGCCTCTTTTTTCACTGCCTCGTCCTTGCCGAGCGAAATTAAATTTATCGCGAACGGCGCGACGCTTTCCGGCCAAATCAAACCTTTTTCGTCGTGCCACACCTCTGCGATTGTCGCGACCAATCTGGACACGCCGATGCCATAGCAGCCCATCAAAACTTTTTGCTGTTCGCCTTTTTCGTTCGCAAAATTCAGGTCAAAAGCATCCGAATATTTCGTGCCGAGATCGAAGATGTTCCCCACTTCCGAGCCTTTCGCTTCCCGCAGTTCTCCGCCGCACTTTTCGCATTTCGAAATATTTAGCTCAATATTCCAGCCGAGCTCGCATTTTTCACAAATTTTAATTCGATCCTCGCCAGCTTCCGTGAGCACTTGAAATTCATGGGAAATGTTTTCCGTGAAATCGCCGCCGCCGGCTGCGACAAGGAAACTTTTCAGTCCGCATTTTTCAAAGATGCGAAAATAACTTTGTTTCACCCGTTCATAATATTCAGCCAAATCTTCTTGATTTGCGTGGAAAGAATAAAGATCTTTCATCAAAAACTCCCGTCCGCGGAGTAGTCCCGATTTTGCGCGCGGCTCGTTGCGGAATTTCGTTTGAATTTGATATGCGGCAAAAGGCAGGTCGCGGTAACTTTTGATTCTCTGCTTCGCGAGTGGCGTGATGATTTCTTCGTGGCTCCAGCCGAGTACCATTTTTTCCGTTGGTCGAAAAGCAATCGCCACGATGTCGCGCCCCGTTTTCTTCCAATTTTCCAGCGGAGTGAGCGCCGGCATGAGCACTTCCTGCCCGCCGATTGCATTCATCTCCTCGCGGACGATCCCCTCGATTTTCGCCAGCACTCTTCTGCCAAACGGCAGATACGAATACACCCCCGCTGCTTCTTTTTTCACGAAACCGGCTTGCGTGAGTAGTTTCGCGTTCACGCTGTCGGCATCATGGGCGATAGTTTTACTCGTTTGCGAGAGAGATTGGGAGAGTTTCATTGAAAAATATGAAAGATAAAGATAACAGGATTTTAGCACCCTGAAGATAAAGCGTGTTTTTTGCAGAGGTAGACTTTTTAATTTTTAAGATTCAAGTTTCAAATTTTCAAATAAATCCAAAATCTCAAAACAACTACAGGAATTTTATTTAACAGGCTGGCTTACAGGGTAGATCTGAATTATCAAGACCACTCTTGATCCAAAAAAATATTATTGCAACTTTTAATCCAGCAAATTATTTGATGTTGTTGTTTCAAATTCTCGAAGTAGTTAAACTGAGTTCGATTAATTAAACATTATGGAGATTCTTTTTCTTATAATTATTACAGTTGCTATCATTGTTGCTTTTACGAGAATTAGCGACTTAAAAAAGAGGATTAATATTTTGGAGAGCAATGCAAGCAGCAAGCCCTTGCAGAGACCGGCTCGAGTCAGCGTACCTCAGTCAGTCAAAGCCGGAGCACAAACCATCCGCCAAACAACCGAGTCTAAGCCGGGAGTTATGCGTAGTTTTTTTATTTGGCTAAAAACAGATTGGCTCATGAAGCTGGGGGCATTTTTTCTTATCCTGGCGCTGGTTTGGTTTGTGACATTTTCTTTCATGGAAAACTGGATTGGTCCGGTGGGCAGAGTTACTCTCGGAATTTTGGCTGGGGCAGCTTTGTTGTTTTGGGGGCACACTTTGATCTCCAAAAAGCCGGTTCCCGGTCAGGTGATTGTGGTTACGGGTGCTACGATGGTTTTGCTCACGGTTTTTGCCGCTCGCGATATTTATGATTTTTTTACTCCGGCTTCGGCTCTCGGCATTATGGCGATCACAGTTGCGCTTACCGCGGTGATTGCAGTCGTGCACAGGACTTTGGCCTTGGCAGTTTTGGCTTTGATAGGTGGCGCGGTTGCCCCTCTGCTCACAGCTGCTCCTTCTCCGGATTTCACAGCTCTGCTCGCTTACATCTTCATCCTTGATTTGGGTGTGTTGGCAGTAGTGGCTTTGCGGAGCTGGCGATCTTTGGTTGTTTTAGGGCTGATAATCACCGGAGGATTTAGTTCGGCTTTTTTTGAAATGAACGAATCCACGGTTTGGACATTTATGGCACTATTCTTTGCACTGTTTTTCGCCGTATCCACTTCGGCGATTTGGCGGAGCAAAAAAGCGCTCATCGTCGACCTTATCACTACTGCGTTAGCAGTCGCGCTTGGTATTTTTTGGGTAGCCGAATTTATCCCCGACCATCTTCAAAGCGTGGTTTTGGCGGGGGCGGCTTTGGTAGCGATAGTTTTGAGTTCATTACTTTTTCGGCGAGGTGCGCCGAGTATTGTGGTTTACACTCATGGTGCTGCTGCCATGGCTCTCTTGGGGGCGGCTACTGCTTTTGAGCTCGAAGGTGAGGCTCTCACGATTGCTTTTTTTGTTGAAGCGCTTGCTTTACTGGCAGTCGCACGTTTTGGCATGAAGGATACACATGCAGTTTGGGGGGCTTCTTTTTTACAAATTATTCCGCTACTGCTTGCCTTCGAAAGTTTTGATCGCTGGAATGATTTGGGTGATGAGTTTGCTGTCGTGTTGGCGGGAATGCTTTCGCTGACCGCAGGCGCTTTGATTTTGCGAAACTTTTTTCCAGCCGATCAAAAAAGCCGGTTGCCTCAAATTTTTTCCACCCTAGCTGTTATATTCTCAGTGGTGCTCATTTGGAGATTTTTAGAAGTTCTCATCGATTCTCACAGCTATGCGCATGGGGCTGCTTTAGTTGTTTACTCGCTAGCAGGGGTTGCTTTATTTTTTCGCGGAACTTTGCAAAATCTCAAAACAGAGCGGATTGCCGGGATTATTTTACTTACGGTAGTGACCTTGAGGTTGTTGTTTGTGGAAGTTTGGAGTATGAGTCTCGGTGGCAAAATCATTACCTTCTTGGTTGTGGGAGCTTTATTTGTTTCTACAGCTTTTTTCAAAAAATCTAACCAACCCAATAATGCGTAAACTTTTTCTTTCGCTCATGGTCTGCTTTTTGGCAGTTGGTGTTAGTTTTGCCGCGGAAGCTGATTTCAGTGTTTTTCGCAAAATCTACAATCCTCAATTGCCAGAATTGCAGCTACCTGAGCGAGTAAAGGTTACTTTGCCAGTACAAGACTTTGGGATTGTAATTGTCGAGACCACCACCAAGACTCCGCAGCCATGGGCGCGAATTCGCAAAATCGAAACAATCAAAGCATCAATTACTCAAACTTCCGCGCTAATTGGTTCGCCAAACAATCTCACCGACGGGAAGCACGAAACCACCGCGGAATTTGATTTGGACGCGGATGGGGGTGAGGCGAGTGTAATTTTTGAGGCTATGCCCTCGATTATCTCGGCACAATTAAAAATAATTCTCGCTCGGAATGTTGCATTACCGCGAGATATTGAGATCGCGGTTTGGGATGAGGACAAGTGGAAAACGGTTTTGGCTAAAAGTCGTTTGAATGGATCAGTAGTTAATTTTCCTGAAAACAGCGCCAACAAATGGAGAGTGAGGTTTTGGCACGCACAACCACTTCGTTTGAGCGAACTCCAACTCGTAGATGCAAATTCTCGCGTTCAAGATACTGGCGAAGAATATGTTTGGTTAGCGCGCCCGGGAGAGGTTTACATGATTTACGCGGATGCAGCTACGAGTACGCGGATTGCTGCCGGAGAATCAGGCAACTTGCTAGCTGATACTGAAGAGATTTTAGAAATTACTTCCGGGGTTATTTCGCAAAATCCAAATTTCAAAGAGCCAGATTCTGATGGAGATGGTGTTGTCGATATTCGCGACAATTGTGTAAGTCTCGCGAACCTAGATCAAGCCGATTTAGATTCAAACGGCAGGGGAGATGCGTGTGAAGACCATGATAAAGATGGAGTGATGGACGACAAAGATAACTGCCCGTCTCACGCCAATCGGAATCAAAAAGATGTCGATGCAGACGGGATTGGAGATGTGTGCGACCCCACAGAAAGCCGTCTGACGGAAAAATTTCCATGGCTGCCGTGGGCGGCGATGGTGGCGGTGACGATTGTTGTCGGCTTCATCATCACGAAAACTATTCAAGATGCGCGTAAAAATGAAGAAGAGCAGCAGTAATCTGCGGTTGAAGAAAGCCTAGAGAGAATTTAGCAGCAAAGTTTCTTTAACAATCTTTCCGAAAAAGGAGAGGTAAGATATGCGATGCTAAAAAATTTTCCCTACACGCCGATACTGGGTTGGTCGGTCAGTCGGTATGGCTTATTCGAAGCGTGTAAAAGAAAGTACTATTACACTTACTATGCCAAACATGATCTTACTTACCCAAGGAAGAAGATTGACGATTTTAAAAATATGACTTCGATTCCGCTGGAGATAGGAAATATTGTTCACGACGCCAACAAAACCCTGCTAGGGCGTTTACAAAAAACAGAAAGAAAAATTAACCAAGACCAATTTTTTAATTACGCGTGGAAGATGACCCAAAAATATTGTTCAGAGAAAGAATTCATGGAGGTTTATTATGGCGAGATCAAAAAGCCTGATGCTCAAAGTTTGTTTGATCAAGTGAAAATTTCTTTGAGAAATTTTTTAGACAGCCAAAGATTCGAGTGGCTCACAAAAGAAGCAATTCAAAATAAAGCTGAATGGATAATCGAACCGGCGGGGTATGGAGAAACCCGAATCGGAAAACTGAAAGCTTATTGCAAGGTTGATTTTTTGTTTCCTGTCGGTGACAATTTATTTATTCTCGACTGGAAAACGGGCAAAGCGGATTCAGTAAAACACAACAAGCAACTGCTGGGTTATGCTTCTTGGGCATCATTTCATTTTGCAGCTCATCCGGAGAAAATAAATCCGATTATTGTTTACCTGCATCCTGATTACGAGGAGCGACGGGTGAATATTGAAAATTCCGCCATTCAAAATTTCGGAGACAGGGTGAAGAGAGAAACCGAAGAGATGTATGAATTTTGCGTTAACATAAATGAAAACATCCCGCTGAATAAAGAAATGTTCCCAAAAACTGACAAGAAAAAGTTTTGCGATTACTGCAACTTCAGAGAGCTTTGCAGATGACAGGACTCACTGGGAGTGTTAATTTCTTGAATGGATGACGAAGGGCAGGTTTGAGGTTGGGAGGGGCGGGAAGTTTGGATAACCGGATTAGTGGATAAAGGAAAGAGAGATTATGACCAACGCGATTCAAAAGAATTATTCAATTTAGAAAACATTAAATCCAGTTTTCGATTTTTTCGGATATAGATTCTTGCCAAATTTTTTCATTTTCAGACTGAACAGCTAAATCAGATAAATCATCAAGAAGTCCTTTTATATTTATTGCTTTGGGTTTTTGGGAAGAATCCTTGGCTTTCTGAAGCATCAACTTAAAATCAGAAAGTCTAATCGGAATTATTTTTGAAATTCCCCCATAGTATGCAATTTTTGTTCGATGTCCCATGAAAAAATGAGCTATTGTGGCGGGGTTCAACGAATTAGCAATAAATATGCAATAGGTTTCTTTATTTGTACTCTTTTTTTGATTGCCTAAATGTCTAGCAACTGGTTCGCCTTCCATTTCATACTGCCTCTGTCCTGTTGAAAGAGTAACTTCAACTATCAAGTCAAATGTTTTATATCGGCATAAAATATCAGGGTTATTCCCCAGCGCCACAGATAATGGCACACCATTATCATCAATTTTGAAATTACCAATGATTTCACCATCATCCAGCATTTCAAAAGCTCTCCAAGTATTCCATTCCATGATTAAAGAAGGATCTACAGTATTGCGATTTTCTATATCCTCAAATGTCCTCATGATATCCCCATGCTCTTTGTAAGTTCGTATTTTTTTGACTTGTTGTTTTATGCTGCGTGTTCGTTTCTCGTGAGATAATTCGTCCCTAATGTTTTTTAGTTCTTCAGTTGTCTTCTGTTTAAGAAAATCTGCTGATATTTTCGGCTCAAAATTCTTAATCAAATCAATAATAGCAACTCTGTCATCCAAAGCTAATTTGGGAACGCTGTCGTCAAAAAGATATTTTTTGAATTCAGTTTTTGAAGGGAAAATTGCAGGTTTTCTGTCAATATTGCTGAGTGCGAAGTCTACCTCATTTTCTTTTTCTTCCGGAATATAAATTCCGTATGTTTTTAAATTTATTGAAACTAACTCGGTTGCCCTAAGATATCTAATAGCAGCATCCGCATAATCCAGATGATTATTCTTTTTTGTTTTTATAAATTTCTTCAAAGAAGATATCGAAGATTCTCGAGTTTTTATTTTTTGATTAGTAATTTCGTCTTTAAAAATTTTCTCAAGCTCCTTTTCAAAAATTTTATCACGCTCCCTTTTATAACTAGTTTTGGATCTATCTATATTTTTGACCTGATTTCTGAAATTGATTATTTTCTCTTTCACGATGTCATAGTTTTTGTAATTAACAAGCTGCATGGCAAAAATAGCAATCTCGTCTTTGCCCAGTGTTTTTAAATCTTTTACGAGCCTAAACAACTCCAAATAAGGCTTTACTGCAAATTTTCCCTGCTTGTCCGGATGATAAGGTGAAGGTAATTGAAATTTCAAAAGCTGTCTTGTAAATATTTCATTAGGTCTTTTGCTTGTTAAAAACAATTCACCAGCTTTTGTTTTGTTGACTACAGGGTCAAGATTAACTAGCCCCAAAGCTTTTGGTGCCCTATTGATTCTGTCTCTTGCCGAAAAATCTGGATAGGTTTTGCTGATACTGCCTTCAAAAAAATCAGCTCGCGCTAAATCTTTTGCAAACAATGATTGTGTCTCGTTGTTCCATGCCTTTCCCTTATAATTATCTAACAACAAATTAATCTCCTCTATCATTTTGATTGGTGTTCTAGGAGAGGTAACAAAGAATATCGTTTTTTTACTTGTTATGCTTGCCATAATAATTTATTCCCAAAATATTTTTTCACCATCTATGTTAGCTGATTTTTTTTGCAAAATATCACCGCCCATTTCTAAATAGCTAGCTATTCTATGACTTGATATACTGAAAGCTTTTTCAGCAATGTCGCCGCCGATAAAATTACACTTATTCTTGATAGCCGCAACAGCGGATGATCCGCTACCCATAAACGGATCACAAACAGTAAAACCGTTCTCGGCGCTAGCATATATCATAGCTTGAAAAATCTCAACCGGTTTTTGTGTAGGATAGACAGAATTATGAATTCTTTTGAATCTCCAGACATCAGGGAATGACCTATGTTTAATTTTTCGGTTATTTTTATTGGTCGCAAAAATAATAAATTCGTGCTTTCTCCTAAAGTAATGTCCCATGCCCATGTTTACTTTATCCCACACAATTACATTTTTAACATCAAAATATTCTCTAATCAGCCCACCCAAGCTCAAAAGAGAAAAAGAATCTAGCATTATGTAAATGTGCCCTGAATCTTTTAAGGCATCTCTGCAAGCTGCAAGAAACCTGCCATAATTTTCCACAGAATCTTCAAATTCACCAAACCACTTTCCTTCGGAAGAGCCTCTTCTTTCATATTTTCCCACGATTCTTCCTTTGCCAAGTTTTAGCTTATTGTTCATGCCGGAATATGCTGGATCTGTGACTATTACATCAATTTCATTATTCAAACTTTCTAAAAGAGAAAAACAATCTTTTTTCTCTATGCTAATTTTAGTCTGTCCATGCCGAAAAATTCTCTTGTCTAGAGTTGTGTCAAATTTCAATTCTTCCAAAAAACTTACACTTTTATCTTTGATGCTGTCTCTGACAATAGGCATAATTTTAATTTACACAGCGAGATACTAAATCCTGCCGGTAAATTAATCAATAAGAATCTTTATCTTGATGCGAAATCTGTGTTAAAATCACTCCGTTTTTTTGATGAAAACTAAATTCATCTTCATCACCGGCGGGGTTTGCTCTTCTCTCGGGAAGGGGATCGCGACAGCCTCCATCGGAGCTTTGTTGAAGTCTGCGGGCTTCTCGGTTTTTCCGATGAAATTGGATCCTTATCTCAATGTCGATCCCGGCACGATGTCGCCTTTTCAGCACGGCGAGGTTTTCGTGACCGACGATGGCGCGGAGACCGATCTCGATCTCGGTCATTACGAACGTTTTATCGACGTGCCTCTAATGAAGGAATCCACTGTTACCTCCGGTCAAATTTATACCGAGGTGCTGGAGCGCGAGCGGAAAGGCGATTTTCTTGGGGGCACGATTCAAATTATTCCTCACATCACCCGCGCGATCCGCGAGCGGATTTACCTCGCCGCGAAAGTTTCCAAAGCCGACATTGTCCTCGTGGAAATCGGCGGGACGGTCGGCGATATCGAGGGTGAACCTTTTCTCGAAGCGATTCGCCACATGCGTTATCAGCTCAGTTCGGAAAAAACTTTATTCATCCACCTCACGCTGCTGCCGTATCTCGCCGCTTCAGGCGAACTCAAAACCAAACCCACGCAGGCTTCTGTCCGCGAACTCCGCCGAATCGGTATCGCGCCCGATCTTATTCTCACGCGCGCGGATCTGCCGATTGAAGCGAAGCATCTCAAAAAAATCGCGCTGTTTTGCGATGTTGCGGAAGAGTGCGTTATTCCGGCGCCCACCGTGGATTCGATTTATCAAGTTCCCGAGAATTTCGAAAAATCCGGAATCACGAAAATTATTGAAAAAAAATTGCGGTTGCCGTTGCGCCGACCGAAACTCGAGCAATGGAAACAGCTTTCTGCCGCCTGCCAACGAAAAAAGAAACCGCTGCATATCGCGGCGGTAGGCAAATACATCGACCTTGACGATGCTTACATTTCCGTAAACGAAGCTCTCAAAGCTGCCGCTATCGCGATCAATCGCGAGGTTAAAATTGTGTGGGTGGATGCCGAAAGGCTTTTGGACCCAACATCTGCGGAATGGAAAAAGATTTACTCGGCAGCGGGGATTCTCGTGCCGGGCGGTTTCGGCGGGCGGGGGATTGAGGGCAAAATTCGCGTTGCGGAGTATGCTCGCGTAAAAAAAATTCCATACCTCGGACTCTGTCTCGGCATGCAAATTCTCGTAATCGAATTCGCGCGGAATGTTCTCGGGTTGGCTGACGCAAATTCTGAAGAATTTGACCCATTGACAAAAAATCCGGTGATCAACTTCATTCCCGCGCAGCGAAAGATTCGTAAAAAAGGCGGCACGATGCGGCTTGGCGCGTACCGTTGCGAGCTTTCGCAAGGCTCTATCTCTAGAAAATTATATGGTAAGAAAACGATTTTCGAACGCCACCGCCATCGTTACGAAGTGAATAATGGTTACCGCGATGCGCTCGAGACCGGCGGACTTCGAATCGCGGGCAACAATCCTGAAGGCAATCTCGCCGAAATTTCCGAAGTCAAAAAGCACCCTTTCATGCTCGGCTGCCAGTTTCATCCCGAATTTCTCTCGCGTCCGTTTCGTCCGCATCCGCTTTTCCTCGGTTTCATTCAGGCAGCGGCGAAATCATGAATCATAGAGCATATAACTTGGAACATAGGCGAGTTTTTTTGGGGTAAAATTCTTCGGATGAAAGCTAAAAAAAATTTGCAAACGAAATCGAATTTAACTAAAATCAAAGTGATTAATTTCCCCGTCTTTGCCTCCGGGCAACGGCGGGTTTTTTCTGTTTATATAGATGGTGGTAATTTTTTTCATAGTCTTAAAAATTGCGGAATTCAAGAAAAGGATTTTGATTATCGCGGATTTGTAAACTGGTTGTGCGGCGAGAATGTTGAAAATGTTATTTATTATGTTGGACAAGTGAAGAGAGAGAACAATAATCCTAAAAGTGAAGAACTCTACAAAAGTCAGCAGCAACGCTTTGAAAGATTAAAGAAAGCCGGTTTTTACATTGTGCGGGGAAGATTGGTTAGAATCGGCGGTAAGTTTATGGAGAAGGGTGTTGATGTGAGAATCGGAGTAGATATTGCAATTGGAGCCGCCCAAGATTTTTACGAAAAAGCTTTTGTAGTTAGTTCCGATAGTGATTTAATTCCTGCCATTGAGTTTGCTACGATTCACGGAGAGAAAGAAATAATCTATGTTGGTTTTGAGGAGAGTTTTGTTTCGTATCATCTCATCCAAAAATCTTCTAGTTCAAAAATTGTGAAAAAATTTGAGTTAGAAAAATTTATTCTAAAATCTAAAAAATGAAATCCTCCGAACTTCGCCAAAAGTATCTCGAATTTTTCGCTTCGAAAGGGCACGCGGTGATTCCGTCTGCATCTTTGATTCCCGAAAATGATCCGACCTGCCTCTTCACCACCGCGGGGATGCATCCGCTCGTTCCTTTCCTGCTCGGCGAAAAACATCCCGCAGGTTCAAAATTAACGAGTTGTCAAAAGTGCGTGCGAACCGGCGACATCGATTCAGTCGGCGATGCGGTACATCTTACTTTTTTCGAGATGCTCGGGAATTGGTCGTTCGGCGACTTGCCCTCCGAAGCTTCAGCGGAGGGGGGATATTGGAAGCGCGAAGCAATCGAAATGAGTTTTGAGTTTCTCACGGAAATTCTGGGTTTTCCGCTCGAAAAATTAGCCGTCTCAGTTTTCGCGGGCGACGAGGATGTCGAATTTGATTCTGAATCTTTCGAAATTTGGAAAAGTTTAGGCATTCCGGAAAATCGGATTGCGAAACTTTCTAAAAAAGATAATTGGTGGGGACCGGCGGGGCAGACGGGACCGTGCGGTCCGGACACGGAAATGTTTTTTTGGAATGCCGACGAGCCGCCGCCCGAAAAATTCGATTCTGCCGACTCGCGGTGGGTCGAGATTTGGAATGATGTTTTCATGGAATTCGAGAAGAAAGTAAAAAGTGGAAAGTCTAAAGTGGAAAGTGAAGATGGTGGGGAATTTGAGTTTGTTCCGCTGAAGCAAAAAAATGTGGACACGGGGATGGGGCTCGATCGCGTGGCGGCGATTCTCCAAAAAGTCCCGACTGTTTTTGAAACCGATTTGTTCGTGCCGATTATTTCGAAAATTCGCGAGTTGGCGAAGATTTCTCGACAAGCTCGAAAAGAAGATGTGGAGCGTTCCGAGCGAATCATCGCCGATCATCTCCGCGCCGCGACTTTCATCATCGGCGATCCATGCGGCGTGCCGCCTTCGAATGTTGACGCCGGCTATGTCGTCCGCCGGTTGATTCGGCGCGCGATCCGCGAGGCACGGAAGCTCGACTTCGATTTCAGCCAAACTTTTACGCCAGCGATTGCGGAGGTTGTAATTGAGATTTTCGGCGAGACGTATCCCGAGCTGGTGCAGAATTCCGCGAAAATTCTCCTCGAACTCGAAAAAGAGGAAAACCAATTTAAGAAAACTTTAAACAAGGGGGAGCGTGAATTTTGGAGAACCAGAAATCAGAAATGTGTTGATGGGAAAAGCTTTCGGGAGATTGAAGAGAAAGAAAAAACAGCAAAACAAAACATGACTGGAGTAAAGGGGCTTGAAGCATTTTATTTGTTTGAAACCTACGGCTTTCCTAAAGAATTAACTTTAGAAATCGCGCAAGAATTTGACTTTCCGATTTCCGAAAATTTTGAAAAAGAATTCGACAAAGCTGCAAAAACACACGCCGACCAATCCCGCACCGCTTCCGCTGGGAAATTCGCTGGCGGGTTGGCGGATGATTCCGAAGCGGTGGCGCAGCTGCACACCGCCACCCATCTTTTGAATGCGGCTTTGCGAAAAGTTCTCGGTGACCATGTTTTCCAAAAAGGTTCGAACATCACCGCGGAAAGACTGCGTTTCGATTTCAGCCATTCTGAAAAATTAACCCCTGAACAAAAAGCTGAAGTTGAAAAAATCGTGAATGAGGCGATTCAAAAAAATCTTCCAATTAAGTGCGAGGAGATGACGGTTGATGAGGCGAAAGCTGCGGGTGCAGTTGGGGTTTTTGATTCGAAATACGGAGAGAAGGTGAAAGTTTTTTCGATCGGAGATTTTTCTCGGGAAATCTGCGGCGGTCCGCATGCCAAAAATACGGGCGAGCTAGGAAAGTTCAAAATTAAAAAAGAAGAATCGAGTTCAGCGGGGGTGCGGAGGATAAAAGCGGTTCTTTTGAGTGGTGAATAAAGATTCTAAAGAGCGTTAAAGATCGCGAGAGGAATGGGGTTATTTTTTATGAAAGTATTTTCTGCGTAGAAATTTAGCTTTTGCTAAGATTATCTCTTTTAATTTTTTAAAAATGGAAAAAGATTCTCCCAAAATAATTTTTCTCGATCCGCAAAAAATAAAATTACGGGCGACTTTGGAAAAGTGTTTTCCCGGTCTATCTGAAAGGCAGAAAGAATGGAAGGAAGGAGCGGAACAGCGAAGGAAGAATTTTATCCAAAAAGCGGTGGAGACAATCGAGAATAATTTTTTTGAGCTGCTTATCTATTTCCCCGACAAAGAAGTTCTCAAAACAGGAGTTTCTTTATCGTTAAATCCCAACGAGGGTTTTTATTTGAAAGGCGGGCGAAGTTACCAATTGCGCGAAAATTTAGAGTTGGATGATTGGCTGGCTGAAAAAGGGTTTCTCGAAGTCGAAAAAAGATTACAGCAAAAATATCCCGAATTTCGGATCGGCATTTCATTGATTCGAGTTGACACCGACAAAGTGAACTTCACTCACGTGCAGGTGGGTTTCAAAATTAACCTAAAAAAATCAACAAATAATCGTTGTCAGATTTATCATCTTGGCGGAGAAAATAAATTCAATTAAAATTTTTCAACATTGATTAACTCTTCCATCATGCAAGACATCATTCTCTTCGGAATGCAGGGCAGCGGCAAAGGCACACAGGCTCGCATTCTTGCGGAAAAACTCGGCTACAAAATTTTTGAAACCGGCGGGCAGCTGCGTCGGCTCGCCTCCGAAGATTCTGATCTCGGGCGGGAGGTGAAGGAAATTACCACTGCCGGAAAACTCGTTTCCAACGAAATCGTGATGAAGATCGTGGCGAATTTTCTCGAAAATTTTGGCAAGAACGAACATGCAATTTTTGACGGGATTCCGCGAAGCGAATCGCAGAGAGTTTCTCTCGAAGAAGAATTTGCAAAAGTGGAGCGCAAACCGCTTGCGGTTTATATTTCCCTCACTCGCGAGGAAGCTTTGAATCGTTTGCTTGGCAGGAAAACTTGCGCGAAATGTGGGAAGATTTTTGGCGCGAAAGATGATTCTCAAAATTTGCAAAGCTGCCCGGCGTGCGGCGGGGAATTGAAAATCCGCGCAGATGACACGCGAGAAGCAATCGAAACGCGGCTCAATGTTTACGAAAACGAAACCGTACCCGCGATTGAAAAGTACCGCGAGGAAGGGAGACTGATTGAGATTGAAGGGATCAAGGGCGTTGAGGAAGTGAATGCGGAAATTGTCGCGAAGCTGGGAGAGTAGAGACGCATTGCTATGCGTCTCTACGGTTTTCATAAAACTTTGAAATCCTCAAAACTTCCTTCATTCTCGCTCCACTCTTCTTCAATCCGCTCCACCATTGATCTAGTCGGTCCTTGTGCGCACCATTTTTTCAGCTTCAATAAATTCTTCTCGCTTCCCACCGCGACGACTTCCACCGAATCGTCGGGTAGATTTTTGGCGTGTCCTCTCAATTTCAAATCTCGCGCCACACCCGCTGTCGAGGCGCGGTACCAGACGCCCTGTACTTTTCCGAAAATTCTCATTTTGAGCTGCACTGGCAGAATTTTAGCGAAAATTGAAAAACCAAGAAGCTTAACCCCCGAGTTAACTCGGGGGTTAAGCTTATCTAAAATTTTTTTAAAATAAACAAAAAAACTTGACAAAATGCATTTAAAAGCTATTAAGCAGCAATAATTTGGAAATTTTGTAAAGTAAATCTGCTTGATTTCGTTCAAAATCGGATTAAAATTCAAACGTATTTAACCCACCTCGAAATGCCCACTAAAACTCAAATCCTCTCCGAAGTGAAAAAACACGAGATTGAGTATGTCAATCTCCACTTCACCGACATCCACGGGATGGTGAAGTCAATCACGATTCCAGTTTCAGAATTAGAAAGCGCAATCGAAAACAATGTTTGGTTCGACGGTAGCTCGATCGAAGGTTTCACGCGGATCTTTGAGTCCGACATGTATTTGAAACTCGACCTCGACACTTTCCGCGTGTTGCCATGGGGGAGTACGCCGACCGCGCTTTTTATCTGTGATGTTTACCTGCCGGACGGTTCTCCATTTCTCGGCGATCCCCGCCAAATTCTCAAAAAACAACTCGCGGTGGCGGAAAAAATGGGATTCCAGTTCAACACTGGTCCCGAGCTCGAGTTTTTTCTCTTCAAAAAAAAGGAAGATGGTTCGATCTCCTCGCTCCCGAACGACAAGGCCGGTTACTTCGATTTTACTACCGATCTTGCAGCTCACATTCGAAAAGATATGAGCTCGGCGCTGCTCGCGCTTGGAATTAATGTTGAAACGCTTCACCATGAATGCGCTCCCGGTCAGCACGAAATTTCATTCCGCTACGCCGACGCACTCCATACCGCCGATTCTGCGGTGATGTTCAAATGCGCATTGAAGGCGATTGCGCAGCAGCATGATCTCTACGCGACTTTCATGCCGAAGCCGATTCAAGGTCAAAATGGCAGCGGAATGCACACTCATATTTCGCTTGCTGATCTAAAAACCGGCAAAAATTTATTTTACAGTCCGAAGGACGAATACGGTTTGAGCGAACTCGGGCGGCATTTTGTGGCGGGTTTGCTCGAGCATGCTTCTGCTTTCACAGCAATCACAAATCCGACTGTTAACTCTTACAAGCGGCTCGTGCCAGGTTACGAAGCGCCAGTTTACATCGCGTGGGGGACGACGAATCGCTCCGCGCTTATTCGTCTCCCGCGAGTTAATCCAAAATTGGCTCCGAAAGCGACGCGCGTCGAACTGCGTAATCCCGATCCGAGCTGCAATCCCTACCTCGCGTTTGCGGCGATGCTAGCGAGCGGTCTCGACGGCATTCGCCAAAAAAAGAAAGCGCCAACTCCGGTGAATGAAAATATTTTCGAGTTCAACGACGCACAAGCCAAGAAATACAAAATCCGCACGCTTCCGCCGAATCTTCGCAAAGCTATTCGTAATTTCGCGAAAGACAACTTATTGACAGAAGCTTTCGGACCGCATTTTTGCGAGAAATATATTTCCGCGAAGCAGGCAGAGTACGATGAATTTCGGCTGTATGTTTCGCCGTGGGAACTGCAAAGATATTTGGAATATTAATTTTCTTCGCGCTTTTAAAAAGTCTCGCTTTTGGGTGGGGCTTTTTTTAAAATCAGAAAGTTATGAACTCTAAATTTCCAGCCTCCATTTCGCGATTGATTGATGCCTTCGCCTCCCTTCCCGGGATTGGGGAGAAAACCGCGACGCGTCTCGTTTTTCATCTCATCCGTTCGCCAGAAAATTCCTCGAAAGAATTGGGAGAGGCAGCTTCAAGTTTAAAAACGGATTTGAAACTTTGCGAGAAATGTAAAAACATCACCACTTCGAATTTGTGCGGGATTTGTGAGGATTCCACTCGCGATGTTTCCAAAATCTGTGTGATGGAGGAGGCGCTGGATGTTTTGGCTTTTGAAAAAGCGGGGGTGTGGAAAGGGGTTTACCATGTGCTTCACGGCGTGCTAAATCCGCTCGACGGGGTGGGACCGGAATCGCTCACGATTTCCAATTTGTTGAATCGAGTTGAGGGCGGGGGAGTGGAAGAAATTATCCTCGCAATGAATCCCTCAATCGAAGGCGAGGCAACCGCAATGTATCTCACGAAACAATTGAAAGATATTCAACCCGAGGGGTTGAAAATTACTCGCATCGCGCGTGGTCTGCCGACGGGTTCAGAACTGAGCTATGCGGATGAAATTACTCTCGCGGCGGCGTTGAGCGGGAGAAGGGAGTTTTAGATTTTCCCCAAAATTCTAAATCCTTCCAAGATCGCATCGCAAACTAAATTTTCAAGCGAGCTAAAATCTTCTTTTTGTTGAGACTTTTGAAGATAGGTGTAATAAAGCCTTCGTTTTTCTTGTTGGATTACGGCTGGTGCGGAATTCTTTTTCAAAAGCATTGCCACCATTAGCAACCTTCCAGTCCTGCCGTTTCCGTCGGAGAAGGGATGAATTTTTTCAAACTTACTATGAATGATCGTTGCTTGCTCGATAAAATCTTTTTGCGTTGAATTAATTTCTTTCACTAAATCTTTCATCAAGATTGGTACTTTGAGATAGTTGGCAGTCGGTACATTCGCCCCAAGGATGCGCACCCCATGGTTGCGGTAAATCCCAGCATCTTCACGAATTCCATTCATGAGAATGCTGTGGAGTTTGAATATAAAATTCTCATTAATTTTTTTTAGCGAAATAATTGTTTTAAAAAGATAAAGCAAAGCGGTTTGGTGATTTTTAGCTTCGAGTTGCTCGATCAGATCCTTATTCGGCAGGGCAATATTGCGGAATAAAATATCGGCGGTTTCGGATTCGGTGAGGGTGCTGCCCTCAATCTTGTTGCTGTTGTAGGTGAGGGCGAGGATGAATTCATCAAATAATTTTGAATCCCCCAAAATTCTTTTTGTGATATTTTTGAATTTTCTACCTTTGTTTAAAATTAGTTCTTTCTTTGCCGCTAAAACATTTTCTGGAATTTCTCTTTGGTCACTTAATTCCAGATATAGTAAGTCGATGCGAACTTGAGCTTTGGGATGGGGAGTGGATTTTCCATTTATCCAACTATTCAAAGTCGCGAAAGAAACCCCGAGTCTTTGCGCTAATTTTTCCTGCGTGAGTTCAGAGAGTTTTTGAATGAAGCGTAATTTTTGGGAAATGTTTAACATAGCTTATTATCAAACTTTATAAAGTTTATCATAAATTTTATTTTTTATAAAGTTTTAGATTTAGGGAAAGGGCA
>JAHISY010000121.1 GCA_018817365.1 Patescibacteria group bacterium
ACAATTCGCCATTCGAGAAAAGACGCCCCGCAACCTGTCCCGCGAGAAAGACGCCCCGCAACCTGTCGCTGGAGAGAAACACCCCAATGGGGTGGTTTCTACACCGGTTTAAATTTCTTCACCAACTTCCGTTTTTGTCTGAATCATGATTCACTTGATTATTTGATTACCATGATTCTTTCCTGCCTGCGCATTCTGAATTTTCAGACGGGAGACGTTGCAGCGCAACGTCTCTACACGTTTACGCCGGTTTAAATTTCTTCACTAATTTCCGCGCCAATAATTCGTCTGAAATATTTTCGCCTTCGAAAATTATCTCGGCAATGTAGCGAGCGTAGCGGTCGCGATCCGATTTACTTGTTTCCACAATCACCTCCGAACCAACGGGACACAGAAGCTCAGCATGGTGTCGCGCGGAACGCGCGCGGCGTCTGCCGTAAAGGGTTTCGCTGTTTAACTCGTGGGCGGAGATCCGCGCGAGACGCAGACGCTCTTGGCGTGTACAGAAAAAACCGAGATCAATGTCAACCAGGACAGTGTCGCCGTCAATCCAGCGAACGATTTTTGCTTTGTATTGGTACATTGGTTTTGGTTTAAATTTTTAATCCCCGCCTTCCATCCTTCACTTCGTTTCCTCCTTCGCTCTTCGAGCTTCGGCGGACAGGTCGGAGGACAGGTCGCGGGGACAAGTTTTTGAGTTCGTTTTCGGCATCAAAAACCTGTATTTTTGGTAGTCTCTGCTACACATTTTAGCATACTTTTGGGCTTAAATAAAGCCATTTGGGGTGTGAACTATGATTTATCCTTACACAAGCCTAAAAACGGAAAAAACCTGTAGCTGGAGGGGTCAAAAGTACAGGTTTTTGGAAACATTTCACACCAAAAAACAAGCAAAGTGCTTGAAACAAGTGTTCTTGGCTTGAATCAATTTGGTGGATTTGGGGGCGCGGTTTCGACCTCCACTTTTTCCGCCGGAACGACTTCTGCTGGGGCAACTTCGGCGACTTCCGGCTCAACTTTTTCCACCGGAATTTCTTCGGCGAGGGTTGGTAGTGGTTCGGGGATAGTTTCGGGTTTGGGTTCGGGGATGGGTGCGGGTTTGGGTTCGGGGGTTTCGGGTGTGATTGGTTCGACAATGTTTTCAACAATGGGAATTTCGGGTTCGGGTTCGGGTTCTTCGGTTGGCATGGCGGGACGAAAATTTTCGTCCCCTACTTCATTCGGAATTTCTGCAAATACCTCTACTGTAGCGATTTCCGCAATTTCAATCTTGCCAATTTGTTCGCGAATTTCAGCGCGTAAGGCGGAGATCTCTGTTGGCGGAGTTTCATTTGAAATGTCAACAGACTTAACCTTCTTTGCGACAACTTTTTCAACCGGAATTTTAACAGACTCAACTTTCTCTTCTGTCTTGATTTCAGGTGTTTTCGGGATTTTCTCTGGTTCGACTGCCACCGGAACTTTCACCGGCTCGATTTTTTCAATCGGTTTTTCGTTTACCATTTTCTCCTCTCGCCGCGTCCGCGCCGCCTCTTTCCGTGATTCTGCCGAGGGGACTGTGCCGAAATTTGGCGCTGGTTTTTCCGCAATCTGAGGCTCGTTTTTCTCGATGTTTTGCTGAACCTTCGGTTCAGTCCGAGCTTGGCGAAGCTCGGCTACAGATTCTTCTGTGTCCTTAATCTGCCTTGTCAGTGTCTCGATCTTGCGCTCCTTCTCCGCGGCTAAGGCGCTTTCCTGCGCCAGTTTTTCCTCCAAGATTTTGATCTTTTCCGCCAGCGGTGAAACCTCTGCCCGCTTCACTTTTTTCACGAATTGCCACTTTTGTAAGTGATTCGCTGCTTCAGGCAAGCGCGTTTTTCTTTGCCTTTTCTTTCTCGAAAACCGGGTTGCGAAGAATTTCTGAACATCGGCGGGTCGGCGAATCGACCATTTATTCTGACAAAAAAGCACTCTTAAACCGCCAGCGGAAAGTCCCAAATTCTCCGCTAAGTCCTGAAAAGTCATTTTGTGTTTGTTAGGTGTTACGGCGTAAATGCGCCTAATATACTAACATAGTTTGAAATGATTTGCAAGGAAAGGCAAAGGGTGTTCTCGCCCTCGCACCCCGGACAAGTGAGCCGAGTCTTTCCTCCACTTTCCGCTGAATCCAACCCCTCGGGTTGAAATCACCGCGCAATGTTTTGAAATTCTGTCTACCGACCCCTCGGGTTGAAATCACCGCGCAATGTTTTGAAATTCTGTTTTTGTCAGTCGGATAGGATTAGGTGGAGGTGTGTAAAGTTACAAGGCAAAGGGTGTTCTCACCCTCGCACCCCGGACAAGTGAGCCGAGTCTTTTCTCCACTTTCCAATTTCCAATTTGGCTGGGGCGGAGGGATTCGAACCCCCGGATGCCGGTACCAAAAACCGGTGCCTTACCGCTTGGCGACGCCCCAATGTGTGAGGATTTTAACGGTTTGCTAAAATGCTCGCAATCCATTCTTTTCAACTTCCTGCAAATGCCCACCCTCGTCCTCGTCCGCCACGGTCAATCGGAGTGGAATCTCAAAAATATCTTTACCGGCTGGCAGGATGTGAATCTCTCGCCGCAGGGGGTAGAGGAAGCTCACGCCGCCGGTCGGAAAATTAAAGAGCTCGGGATTAAATTCGAGTGCGCTTTCACAAGCAATCTCGCCCGCGCGCAAAAAACCCTCGAGATTATTCTCGAGGAATTAAGTGATTTGAATCTGCCGGTAGAGCGCGATGAGGCTTTGAATGAGCGGGATTACGGCGACCTCACCGGACAGAATAAAGATGAGGCGCGGGAGAAATTCGGAGCGGAGCAAGTCCAAATTTGGCGGAGAAGCTATGATGTCGCGCCGCCGAACGGGGAAAGTTTGCAGGATACCGCTGCTCGCACACTGCCATATTTTGAGGAAAAAATTCTCGCGAAAATTAAGGCAGGCAAAAACATTCTCGTTTCCGCCCACGGCAATTCGCTGCGCGCGATCGTGATGCAGCTCGACAAACTTTCGCCGCGGGAAGTGGTGCAGCTCGAAATCCCGACGGGCGTGCCGATTATTTATGAAATGGACGCGAAAGGAAAAGTGCTCTCGAAAAAGATTTTAGGGTAGATATCACCCCTGTGAAATAAGTGTCATCCCCGTCTACGCGGGGATCCATTTTCGTCGCCCCAAATCTCCGGTCCTGCTTCCCTCCTCCAAATTTTCAAATTCCTGCTTCGCCTTCCACTATCCATCCTCCACTTTCCACCTTCCAACCCCTCGGGTTGAAACCACCGCGCGACATTTCAAAATTCTGTCTACCGACCCTGGGGTTGAAAATATCGAACCATAATTCATCGGATTACGCTGATTTCTCGGATTCTTTTCTTCGAGCTTGCCGTGAAAATATTGCAGGGTGGTGATTTGGGCAGGCGGTAATCTGCGTAATCATAAAAATCAGCCTGCCCTCCGGAGCTTGGAGTGAAGCGAAGCGGAACGGAAAG
>JAHISY010000122.1 GCA_018817365.1 Patescibacteria group bacterium
GAGGTAGGCTGATTTAATCCAATTTAGGTTTTTAGAGGTGAATTTCTTGTGGCATTTTTTACACTGATATCGTTGCCGACCGTTTCTTTTGCCTGCTTTTTTGAACTGCCCTGAGCCGCATTTAGAACATTTTTTTGAAACATGGTGAAAAAAGTTAAGTATTGAGCTTGTACTAGCTTAATACTTAAAATCTTCAGACCCCATTTTTTTCATTAAGCCGGATTTAGGAATAAAATCAATTTGTGGAACATCCGCCGTGGTGGACAAAAACGCAGACTGTAATGTTTATATTGCGAAGCGGTCTGAAGATTCGTTAAAAAAATGAACTATGAAAAAAAATAAGCCTCAAACATTCTTGATCACCGGCGGGACCGGATTTCTCGGTTGCCATGTCGCGCGGGAACTCGTGAGACGCGGGATGCGCGTGAAGCTGCTTGATCTCGAAAGTTTGAATGAGCCGGATTTGTGGGGACGAGTGGAGAATTATGTCGGCGATGTGAGAAATAAAATTTTGGTAGAAAGACTGATGGAAGGCGTAGATGTGGTGATTCACGCGGCGGCAGCCCTCCCGCTCGCGCAGCCGGAAGAGGTTCGCAGCACGACGATCGGCGGGACGAAAGTCGTTTTGGAAAGCGCGCAGAAAAATAAAGTGAAGCGTGTGATTTATATTTCTTCTACCGCGGTTTACGGCGTGCCGGAGAAACATCCGATTTTCGAAAATGATGCCAGAATCGGAGTGGGACCATACGGCGAAGCGAAAATCAAAGCGGAAAAAATGTGCGAACAGTTTCGGGAAGAAGGAATGATCGTGCCAATCATCCGACCAAAAACTTTCATCGGCAGCGGACGACTCGGCGTTTTCCAAATTCTTTTCGATTGGGTGAGACGGGGCTGCCGCATTCCGGTAATCGGCGACGGGAGGAATCGGTACCAACTTTTGGGTGTGGAAGATTTGGTGAACGCAATTTGGCTGGCGGCTAGCAAACCCGCGCGCGCTGCGAATGATACTTTCAATGTCGGCGCGAAAAAATTCGAAACTGTGGAGAAAGATCTCACGAAATTTTTCAAAGCAGTGGACTCAAATTCGCGCGTGCTGCGGACTCCGGCGAAAGCAATCAAACGGACTCTCGCGGCTCTCGAGCGGTTGAATCTCTCCCCGCTGTACGCGTGGGTGTACGCCACCGCCGACCGCGACTCTTTCGTTTCGACGGATAAAATTGAAAAAAAACTGGGCTGGCGGGCGAAGTATTCGAACGCGGAAACTTTGATCCGCACTTTCGAGTGGTATCAGAAACACTGGAAAGAATATGAAAAAGCCACCGGCATCACGCATCGCGTGGCGTGGAAACAAGGCGCGCTGAAAATCGCCCGCTGGATTTTGCAGTGAAGAAAGCTGGCGGTTGGCAACTCCACTTGCCACTTTCCAACTCGCTATTTATCTTGAACCTTGATTTTCCTGATTCACTGATTGACTTGATTCTTTTCCTTTTTGTTTGTGCTGAATTTTTCAGTGTGTGCGCTTTTTACTTTGCAATCATATTAATCCCGTAATCAAGCAAATCATGATTCAGACGAAAAGAATTTCAGCAGGCGGGTGGTCAACGAACCTCCACTCTCCAATTTCCAATGTCCAATGTCAAAAGTCCAAACTTTGGTGGGTCGGCTGGGATTCGAACCCAGGACCATCAGCTTAAAAGGCTGCTGCTCTACCGGCTGAGCTACCGACCCGAAAATAGAAATTGGAAGTTTGAGATTAGAGATTGGAGATTGGAAAAAGTGAGAGAATTTTAACAAAAAAGCCCCCCTTGAAAAAGTAAATTTTTTATTTCCTATTCTGCTTTCTCCACATTTTCAAGTGGGACATCTGTATTCTCCTCATCCCCGCTGCTCCCTTCTACCGGCTCCCCCGCCTCTGCCAATTCCGCCAACTCCGCCTCCGCCTCGGCGAGTTCGCGAGCGTTTCGCTCGGCTTCCAGCCGCTTTTGTAATTTATCCACCCGCGCTTGAATATTGCCCTCGAGCTCCGCAATCATTTGATCGCGCATCGTATTCTCTTTGGCGAGAACCCACTCTGCGGCCTTCTCGGTGAAGGCTGCTCGAATAGCATTCTCATCCGCTGCCGAAGGCAACGTGAAACCGCGCACCACCCGGTTGAATTCCGCCTGTTCGATCGCGAAGGCAACCGGTCCGTCGAAAGTCGCGCCTACCCCACCCTCCGGGCAAAATTCGCGAGCCACCGCCCACACGTCGTAATTCAAATCACCCGATTCGGTGACGCCTTCGTCGATGTAAACAAATTCCGCCAGCATCCCGCCACCGCAGCTTGGCTCAACCAATTTTCGCGCGAGATGATCGCGGATCATATTGCCGAGACCGCGCTCGTTTGAATTGTAAGGCTCGCTGCTCTCACGGCAGCCGCAGCCTTTTTTGTCGGTAAAGAACGCTCGCCCTTGCGGACAAGTGAAAAAGATCGTTTCGCATTCACTGAGTTTTTCGCTGACATAAAAAATTTTGGGAGCCTCCTTTTTTTTGGCAACCACTTCACTTGATTCGGTTTCGGCTTTTGTTTCTTCTTTAATCTTTGCAGAATCCTCCTCGTCTCCGCCGAAACACGCCGGCAGCAATAAAATAATCGCAAGAGCGGCGAACATTTTTTTGGAAAAGTCTTTCA
>JAHISY010000123.1 GCA_018817365.1 Patescibacteria group bacterium
CACACCCCCGTCCTTCTCCGCGAAGTTTTGGAATTGCTCGCTCCTAGCAAAGGCGAGGTTTTTGTCGACGGAACGATTGGGCTCGGCAGTCACGCGCGGGCAATTTTGGAGAAAATCGGCGCGAATGGAAAATTAATCGGCATCGACGCGGACGCGCGGAATCTCAAACTCGCGCGCGCGAATTTAAAAAAATTTTCGAATGTGAAATTTCACCGCGCGAATTTCCGCGAACTCGGAAATTTCGTGCCACCGAATTCAGCCGACGGCATCCTTCTCGATCTCGGTCTTTCCTCTCTCCATTTGGACAATGCGGGACGCGGTTTCAGCTTTCGAAATTCCGGACCGCTCGACATGCGGTTCAACTCGCGGCAGGTGCTCACCGCCGCCGGAATTTTGAACGGTTTCACTGAAAACGAAATTGCCGACATTTTTTTCCAATTCGGCGAAATCCGCTCTTCCCGAAAAATCGCGCGAAAAGTTGTCGAATTTCGCCGGAAACAAAAATTTTTGCGAACCGAAGATTTGGTCGGGATCGTCGAAGCAAAATCGTTGCTCCCGCAAATTTTTCAAGCGCTCCGAATCGCCGTGAACGACGAGCTAAATTCGCTCGAAGAAGGTTTGCTTGCTGCTGAAAAAATTTTAAAATCAAATGGTCGGATTGCGGTAATTTCGTTTCACTCGCTCGAAGATCGGATTGTCAAAAATTTTTTCCGAGAAAGGAAAAAAACGGGAGTACTCGAAATTCTCACGAAAAAACCGGTGACTCCGGGGTCTGATGAAATTCAAAAAAATCCGCGAAGTCGTTCCGCCAAGTTGCGGGTAGCAAAAAGATTGCAAAGAGCTTTAAAGAGCAGTAAGGATTTTCCTTCTTTATAATCCTTAAAGCTCCTTACCATCATCACAATCCTTCATATTGAATCTAATCCTCCCCCCCCATCGCGAAACAAAACTCGGAATCCGCCGCCGCACGCTCTCTTCGAAAATCGAAGTTGGCACCTTTTCGTTGATGGTCGTTGTGATTTTTCTCGCGCTCTCCGTTTCGCTTCTTTACCTCGCACACGCGAATCGCACCGCCACTCGCGGTTATGCCATCAAAAAATTGGAGATTGAGAAAAATGCATTGCGAACAGAGATTGAAATTTTGGGACAGCAGGTGAGCGAGGCAAAAAGTCTGGAAGCAATTAAAAATTCCGGGATACTCGAAAAAATGGAACGGGTGAAGCAGCCGATTTTCCTGCAGACGAACTTGGCGGATTCGCAAGAAACTAACGAGTAGTCGCGAATTTTTCGTAAGTACTTTTATAGAACTTGCAAGAGAAGAGTTTTTATGGTAAAATTATTTTGAAATAAATAAAAATGCAGATTGAGGTTCTTTTCGGTAAAAAGCAGACTCAGATCTTCGGTCTTTTTTTTCTCGATAAAAATCGAGATTTTACCGCGGCGGAAGTCGCCCGCGAGCTGAAAATCCCCCACTCCACTGCGCGAGAATGGCTACAGAAACTCGAAGCAGGCAAGGCTCTTATTCGTCAAAAACGGGGAAATCTTAAGCTTTTTCGATTGAATCAAAAATCGCCAATCTTCTCGGAATTGGAAAAAATCGTGACATTTGTTCGACAGGAAGAGAGTCAAAGAAATTACGACCAAAATAAAGTTGGAGACGAAAAATTAAAAAATAAAACTTTAAATTCTAAAAAAGTTCTCAAAAAAATCCCGGAAGAGCGGAAATTTCCGAGGAGAGCAGAAATTCTTCACTCTATCCGAAATGGCAAAAATAAATCCCGAAGGGGTGGGTTTTCCACTCCGGTTCGCCTAAAATTAAAAAGATGAATTCGCTTGAAATTTGGCATCTCGTGATTTTTTACGGGACATGGACGATTGTCGGAATCTCCGCGCTGTGGCTGATCTCACTTATCCTCACGCGATGGTGGAATTTTCAACGGTCGCTCGAACTCGTTTTTCTGCGCGTGTTGATTCCGAAAAAAGACTCGCGCGAAGACAAACAGGCGGATGCGGAGCACGAGCAATTCGGCAGCGGAAAAGAATTCAAAAAAATAACGGGCATTATGGTTCATTTCCTCGAAAATATGCAGATCATGTTTTCGCGCAAAATGAAGGGGCGATTTATCGGGCAGGATTTTTTCTCGCTCGAATACGCGATGATTGACGGAGAGCTGAATTTTTTTGTGGTGGTTCCCCGTTCGGTTCGCGAATTGGTCGAAAAACAGATTACGGGGTTTTACAAAGATGCGGTGATTGATCAAGTGCCCGATTACAACATTTTTCGGAAAGGCAACCGAAGCGGAGGCACTTATCTCATTCTCTCGAAAACTTACGCCGAGCCGCTGCTTACTTTTCAGAAATTAGAGTCCGAAACGATTAACCCGATTCTCAACGCTTTTTCCAAAATCAATCTCGACGAGGGCGCGGCGCTGCAAATCATGCTGCGACCGGTTCGCGCCGGCTGGCGGCAGAAATGCCGGAAACTTGCCGACGATCTTTTCACGCGAAAAAAAGCGCGATGGTTGTCACACCCTTTCGGTTTTCTCGCGAATCTTTTTGGAATCCTCATCCGCGGACCGCAATCGGAATATCTCGCTTCACAAGGAGATGATGGGAATATCAAGGCGCAAGTCACGCAAAATGTGCAAGATATGGTGAAGCTGATCGCGGATAAATCGGAGCACTGCGGCTACGACTCAATTATTCGAATCGTCGCGAGCGCGGCGAGTCAGCCGCGCGTGAAAAACATTCTCCGGTCGATCCGCGCGAGTTTCGAACAATTCTCCGCTCCCAGTCACAACTCGTTTTATTACACTGAATATCATTCCGACAAAAAGCTGATCAGCTCTTTCATTTTTCGGAATTTCAAACGCGGCTTCATCGCGTGGCGGAAAATGTTGCTCCGTTTCGAAACTTCGATGATTCTCGGGGCTGAGGAGATCGCTTCGATTTTTCATTTTCCCGACATCCGCTACAATCCGAGCACGATCGTGAAATGGCAGGATTTCAAAGTCGAGCCGGCTCCTTCGAATATTCCCCGCGAGGGATTGCTGCTCGGTCACAACACGCACCGCGGAGTGAGGAGAGACATCCGAATCTTGCAGGATGACCGGCGGCGACATTTTTATGTGATTGGAAAATCGGGAACGGGAAAATCGACATTGCTGGAAAATATGATTCGACAAGACCTCGCGAATGGCGAGGGTCTGTGCGTAGTCGATCCGCACGGTGATTTGGTGGAAGGTATCCTGCCGTACATCCCGCGAAAACGCGCTGATGATGTGATTTATTTTAATCCGGGAGATTTGGAGCGTCCGATCGGTTTGAATATTTTGGAAGGCAAAACGGCGGACGAGCGGGAATTCATGGCGCAAGAAGCGCTCGCGATTTTTATTAAAATGTTCGGCGAAGAAATAATGGGACCGCGACTGCAGCATTATTTTCGAAATGGCTGCCTCACGCTGATGGAAGATCAGGATGAGGGCGCGACTTTGATTGATCTGACGAGGCTATTCACCGATGAGGCGTGGCAACGCTACAAAGTTGCGAAGGTGAAAAATCCAGTGGTGCGCGCATTTTGGACGAAGGAAATGGCGACCTCCGGCGCGCGGGAGAAGCAGGAGATCATTCCGTATTTCAATTCGAAATTCGGACCGTTCGTCACGAACGGTTTGATCCGGAATGTGATCGGCCAAACGAAGTCAGCTTTCAACATTCGCGAGGTGATGGATGAAGGCAAAATCATTCTCTGCAATCTCTCGAAAGGCAAAACCGGAGAACTGAATTCGCAGTTGATCGGTTCGATTCTCGTCGCGAAAATTCAGCAGGCGGCGATGAGCCGCGTGAACGTTCCGGAAAAAGAACGGCGGGATTTTTATCTTTATGTCGATGAATTTCAGAATTTCGTAACCGATTCGTTCGCGTCAATTTTGAGCGAGGCTCGGAAATATCGATTGAATTTGATTGTTGCACATCAATACATTTCGCAAATCACGAAGTCGCAAGGCGGCGGCAAGGGTAAGCATGAAGATACGGAAATTCGCGATGCGGTTTTTGGCAATGTCGGCAGCATGCTTTGCTTCAAAATCGGCGCGCAGGATGCGGAGGTGATGGCGAAAGAATTTGCGCCAGTTTTTTCCGAACAGGATTTGATTAATATTTCGAATTTCAAAGCCTGCATCAAACTCAATATCAACAACGCCACCTCGCGCGGATTCACGCTGGAAACGGTTTATGACCCGGGCGGACGCGACGACGAAGCCGCGGAAGCGATTCGACAGCTCTCACGGCTAAAATACGGGAGGGATCGGGAATTTGTGGAAACTGAAATTTTTAAGCGGATCACGACTTAGTTTTTTGATTCGCTTGATTACATATTACATGCCAACGCCAATCGTTCCCTCGAGATTAAAATCTCAAAAACCCCCAAGTCAATGACCACCGGCAGAGCCGGTGGCTTGAGGGAAGCCCCTAGAAGGGGCTGAACGTTGGTTGGTTCCACTTGAAATCAAGCTGCTTGCCGTCTATGTATCTGTCCTGTCTCCATTGATTTTCAACGTAGTTCTTAATCATATCTTCATCTAGTCCAACCATGGAAACACAGTAGCCTCTACTCCAGAAACTCTTTTGCATAATGGAGCGTTTTCTTAGGCTATGCTTGTTGTATAGCTTGATCGTTGTCTTTTTAATTTCGAAATCCGCGCAGACCACCTCGACGACCGCCACCGAAACTCTCACC
>JAHISY010000124.1 GCA_018817365.1 Patescibacteria group bacterium
CTTGTTTTTTTGTCACAAAACCGAGATTGCTCAACAGCCGCGGATTTAATTCCAGCAGAAAAATATGATGTTTTTCCTCGTCCACGAGAAAGTCGATTCCCGCGATGCCGCGGTAACCAATCCTTCCCAGCGCGTTTCCGACGAGCTCGACGAGCGCGGAAATTCGCTCCAAACTCTTTTCAGAAAGCATCTTCGCCGCTAGACCGAAATCAATTCCGCCAGTTCCGCCGGGTAGCGGATTCAGGCGCGCATCTCCCGTAATTTGATAAAAGGGTTGGGTGGTGAAAATTCCATTTCTCGCGATGCAGATGTCCAGCGAAAAGGTCGGCAGTTTTTTTAGCGGGGTAATCTTCACTGTCCAGTCCCCCACTTTTCGTTTCAGCGCATCCAGCTCGCGATTCGATTTCACAAAAAAAGTCGATTCACCCGCATGACCGCGCCGCGTTTGAATTACGATTGGTTCGACAAATCTTACGAGATTCAGCTCGCGAATCCATGTCGGCAAAACTGGCAGCGCGAATTCGTGGCAAAAATCAATAAAATTAATTTTGTCTTCGAGCAGGTTCACGAAGCGGGATTCGGGCATCAGAATTTCGAAATGATGTTTTTTGGCAAGCTTCTCGATTTTCGGCAAATTCTTAAAAACGAGGAGGCGATTTCCTTCGCGAATCATTTTTCGCGAAATCATTGCTTCGAGTAGTTCACTCGTTTTTTTCACTTTTGGAAGCCTCAAATTTACAACCTCGACTCCCCTCTTTTCCGCTTTGCGAAGCGCAGGAGTCATTTTGTTGACGAAGATTTTCAAATGCGGCCATGCGTGTTCTAGTCCCTCGATCTTGGCGGGATCGGGGGAGATTAGGCAAATCGTTTTACGAGGGAATTTAGGCATTGTGTCGGGTAATACTTCTCCGTTCCGCGCTCGCCTATTCAGTAGGTAGGTTCATAAGAACTACGGAAGTATTTACATATTTTTAAATATTGAGTTCATTAGTTTATCAACATCTGCAAAATTTTCCGCTTCGAAAAATTTATTCAAGTCAGGTTTTTTTTTCGACCAAATCCTTCCCGTTAAAATTACAAGCGACTCCTCTTGCGGTCCGACTTTTTCCGCTGCCGCAAGCGAAGCCAGCCCTTCGTTCGAAGTTTCAAGTCGCGGATATTTTTCTCGAGCCGACAGGATTTCCATATTCGAGATGTCCACCCGACGAATTTTCTTGTCTATTCGTTGTCTACTAGACAAATTGAATTGTCTACTCGTGTCTACTCGTGTCCACCCATCCTTCGCTTCGCTGCGGAGGGCAGGCTCGATGTCCACTAGACAATTTTTTTTGTCCACTACTTGTTCCGCCTTCGCCAAGGCTATGGCGGACTTCGTTACTAAACTTCCAGCGAGTTGTCCGCTGGAACAAACTGCGAAAATTTGAGGCATTTCTTTTGAAATTCCCGATTCTATTAAGAATTCATACGATTGGGCGATTCCTCGGATGCTTGCTCCGCTTGTCGCAAAGCTAAAAATATTTTTAACTTTCGGCATTTGCTCAAAAATTTCGAAACCGAGACTGCGGAATCCAATTGCAGCATTCGGATCTTTTGATGGTCTTAAATCCTTTAAATTAAAGTGTTTTATCGCATATCGCGCCAATCTCAAAGGTCTCGAAGAGAGAATGGGAATTAAGTTTTTTGTGAACTTAATCGCAGCTAGTTTTTCGGGCGGTGTTTTTTTTGAGAGAAAAACAAACAGCTTCAACTTCGCATTTTCAGGGAGGAGTTTCGAAGCGGCGATCGCCGCATTCCCCGAGCTCGACAAAACAGCTTTATCTACATTACTGTCGAGCAGGCAACTCAATTGATAAACCAGACTTCGAAATTTATGAGAGCCGGTGACGCTTTTGTCTTCTCGTTTTATCCACCACGTCGCGCTTTTCTCGTCTTGACGAGGTTTGGGAAGAAAGTCCGCCGCTCTTTCGATTGGCGTAAAATCAGTTTGTTGTGCGTCGATCCGCTCTCCTTTCCACGATCCCCAAGCTACGGCGGACGGGTCTGCCTTCGCTTTGTCGAGCGGAATTTTGGCAGTCAGATCGAGTTTCGGCAGACAGGTTTCTGTTGCGCCGAGCAACTTCGCATATCGCCAAATATCCTTTCGCGAGGAGTCCAAAAAATCGTTAAAGTTTTTTGTTGACATTCAAAATCAAATTCTTAAAATCCCTGCAATGATAACTGTTATCTGTCCCGATTGCGAGCACAAAATAGAGCACGATCCGATCGAAACCGGTGAGGTCGTGGGGTGCGAAAACTGCGGTTGCGAGATTCTCATCACTTCGCTCAATCCGTTGAAATACGAGCCGGTAGACGAGGAAAAATAGGATTTTTGGAAGTATAGGTCTATCCGTAATTGTCGCGAGATAGCGCCTAATATGCGCCCAAATTTCCAAATTCCAAAGCCCAAGTTCCAAATAAGCCCCAAATTTCAATTATCGAAAGACATAAATCGAAAAATTTATTAACCTGTGTCTGAGACGCAGTTTTTTGTTCGCCGGACAAAAATCGTCTTTGGTAATTCGGATTTGGCGCTTATTTGGGTATTGGATATTGAGATTTGGAGATTAAGATATTATTGCAACACAACTATTTTTTTGGAACAAGTTTATTAAACGAGTGTTTCTACGAATTTCTCGAATCCTCGTCCGCCGAGCGGTATTTTTCCAGCAAAATAACAAAACCACGCGGCTGCTGGCGAAAGCAGCACACACTCCCCTTTTGCTGCGTTTTTAGCGGAAATTCTCACTGCTTCCTGCAAAGTTTTCACAACTTCAAAACGCACATTTTCCTTTTTTAGCAGCTTTTCTAAAATACTTGCGAGCGGACTTTCGAGAAGCGTTACTTTCACTTTTCTGCGTTTGATTTCATGCGAGAGAACCGAATAATCCACTCCTTTCGGATCTCCTCCCGCGATCAAATTCACGGATTTTTCAGGGAAACTTCGAAGCGCTGCGATTGTGGATTCTGGTGTCGTAGAAGCGGAATCGTTTATAAATTTCACTCCCCTTTTTTCCGAAACCAATTCCAGCCGCTGCGGGATTCCGCGGAAATTGCTTACCGCTTCACAAATTATCTTTCTGTCCACCCCTGCCGCCAGAGTCGCCGCCGCCGCCGCCAAAATATTCGAAAGATTGTGTTCGCCGAGTAGGCAAATTTTATTTACCGGACAAATTTGATTGTCCACCCGACAAAGTTTTTTGCCGGGTACGTGTTCCGCCTTCGCTTCCCAAGCTACGGCGGACGGGTCTGCCTTCGCCAAAACTCCGGCGGACTTCGTCACTAAACTTCCAGCGAGCTGTCTACTCGACAAAGTTTTTTGTCCACCATGTGTCCACTGGACACTTTCACTTTTGTCTACAATCCAGTTATTCTCGACATAGACACCAGTAGACAATTTTTGACGTATCGAATAGGGTAGGGGAGCGCCTTTTGTTGTTTTGAGGAACTGTCTAGTAATCGGATTATCGTAATTTAAAACAGAAATTTCGTTTTTTGTCTGCTGTCCGATTAAACGGAATTTACCCTTTCTATAAGCCGAAAAGGAGCCGCCGTATTCATTGAGATGATTCGGACTTACATTCAAAATCACGCCGATGTCAGGCGCTCGTCCGAATGGAAATTTCAACTGGCGGTTCGACACTTCGATTGTCAACCAATCGTTTTTTGTCCACTTGTCTAGACAGTCGAGAATCTGAATGTTGCGGCGATCGTTGCCAGTGAACCAAGTTTGTCTACTCGATTTGTCTACTCGACCTTCGTCCGTCGCGACGGATTCCGAAGAGCAGGCCTGACAAATATTTTTGTCGGCTACTTGTTGTCCACTGGACATTTTTTTTTGTCTAGACAGTTTCATGATTTCAGCAATCAGCTTCGCAGTTGTCGACTTGCCATTCGTGCCGCTGATGGCGATTATCTTTCCCGGAAAAAGCTGGAAATAGAGCTGGGTAATCGTGGCAAATTTAGCCGGATTTTTGGCGAATATTTTTTTCAATTTTTGATTGGGTAAGTAGGCTTCCCAATTTTGGGATACGAAGACGAGATCGGCGCTTTCGATGCTCTCGAGATAGCTATTTTTGAAGTGAATTTGACCTGTGGGTCGCAAAAGCCCTTTAAGCATTTTTTCCCTTTTGGCAGCCGGATAACCGAAATGATTAGTTTTAAAATGCCGCTCGAATTTAGATTTTTCGCTGAAATCGTGAGCGGTGAAATTAACTTTTAGTTTTTTTAAAAAAAGAGCCACAGCAGCCCCCTCGGCGCCGCTCACGCCGACTACATGGACATTTTTCGCGCTTTTAATTTTCTTTAACATGATTGAAATTAATAATTCGACGGGCGGTAAGGTACCGGTACCTTTTTTTGAGCGCTTCAAGCGGTTCCATAGACAATCCTTTTTTGTCTAGACAAAAATGCCAAACGACTTTGTCGAAGTAGACACCAACGTGATGTCTGCCTTTTTTTTGAGCCTGCTTGTTCGGCAGGCAGGCCTGCCTGCCGACAGGCAGGTGGACAAAAAACAAAATGTCGAGTGGACAAATTGATTTCAGGTAGACAAATTCGCCGCACTTTTTTTGTTCGCGGGAGTTGCGCGGGAGGAGAATGCCAAAGAGTTTCAGAAAGACTTTTTGAACAAATGCCGAGCAGTCCATTCCGCGCTTTGTGGCGCCGCCCCAGAGGTAGGGAACGTCCTTGAATTCATCAAGCGCTCGACGGATTTTGGTCGGAGTGGGGGAGGGCAGGGGAGTGGTTTTATTTTTCGGCGCTAATTTAATTTTATCCCAATAATTTGAGTCTTTTACGCGTTTAATTTGTCGGCTTGGCAGCCAGCCGAAAGTGCCATCGGCGAGCTTTGCCAGCCACCATTCCTCTCTTTTTTCTAGCAGCTGAAAGGGCAGATCTTCAAGCGCAGTTTGAGTTTGTCGATTGCGGGTTTTGGCGCGCTCGGCGAGGCGCTCGAAGTTGTCTAGTGGACACCGAAAAATGTCTACTACTTGTCTACTCGCACGACCCCAACCGAGCGGTTTGTCCACCTGACCTTCGTTCGTTACGGCAGATTCCGAAGGGTAGGCTCGACAAAGTTTTTTGTCTACTACTTGTCTAGTGGACAAATTATTTTGTCTAGTGGACAGTTTTGGCGAAGCGGAATGGGAGAGCTGGGTGGTCATTGGAGAAAATTTTCAATTTCTAATTTCTAATTTTCAAACAATTTTCAATTTTTTGAATGTTTTAATTTTTTACGGGTATCAAGTTTACAATATTTCAAATAGAATTTGGGGATTTTATGCTTATTTTA
>JAHISY010000125.1 GCA_018817365.1 Patescibacteria group bacterium
TAGACTGTGACCGTAACGAGAAGTTTTGTCGAGAAAAAAATGACCGAGGTGCACGAAATGCCGTCCCGAAAAAAATGCAAAGCTCTTTTGAAAATGCATTTTGTCCTCGTAAGTCCGCTCACTCGCCTCGAAAAAACCTTTCTTTTGGTAAATTCTCTCAAGAACGACGAGATAGCTATTCACGAGGCGATAAAAAGCTTCAATCTGAGAACGCAATACTTTTTTCTCCTCTCCTCGCTTCATTTTGAAAAACTCTTTCTTATATTCTCGCTCAGCCGTATGAAAGTTCGCGCGCATTTTTTGGTAAATATCTCGCGCGCTTTTATTTTCGAAGAGAAGGTGTTCGCGCAGCATTAAACGGAGGAGATAATAATAGCAAGTACCCTGCTCCTCATGCTCTTCAGTCTCGCTCAAACGTTGCTCGATAGCTTTGCGCGCCTCTGTAAAGCGCTCATCCACTTCCCGCCCCTCGATGAAATGTACCGCTTCGTGCAAGTTCATCGAAGATTGTTCTTCATTTTCATTCCCAATTTTTTGGAAAACTTCTTCTTTCGGCGGAAGCTTGAGTTCGGTTTTTGGCATCAAATTTTGCATGTAACTGAATCACCCTTTTGGTATTTTAAATTCCGTTTATTTTAGCAAAAAATAGATAAAATGGCAAATCAAGCGCACCTAAAATAGATTAAAATCAAGATGATGTTCGCCAGCAAAAATTCAATCTCGCGCCATCGTGAAAAACTCGCAAAACTCCATACGAAGATTTATCGAAAAACTGATTTCTTCCCTGGTCAACGGGAAGGCGAGGAAGTGCAGCTCTGCATTCGCACGCATTGGCTGCGTGAAATGCAAATTTTGGGACGATTTTTATTGCTTGCAGTCGCAGCTCCCGGTGGAATTTTTTATTTGATTTCTTCGGTTGATTTCCCCACTCTCGCGCGATTAATTTTAAACTTGCTTTTGATTTTTTATTTTCTCTTTGCGTGGCTGCTTACTTTTATTGAATTTATCAAAAGCGAAATGACGCTTCTTGTGGCTACAAATGAACGGATTGTGGATATTACTCGCACCAGCCTTTTTGATCGTCAAATGTCAGAAACAAATCTCGACAGAATTCAGGAAGTAAGCGGATTCACCCATGGAATTTTGAGCGCTCTCGTCGATGTCGGCAAGCTAGAAATCCTAACTGCCGGCAGTGAGTCCCCGCTCGTGATGCGTTTCGTGAAATCACCGCAGCTCACCGCCCGTAAAATTTTGGATATTCAAAAAAATAGTCAACAGCGAAGACGCACGAGCGATTTTGGAAAACGAGAAGGAGATCAATTACACAGCCGAAAAGGCGAGAACCTTTCTCAAGAAGAACTTAAAAAAATGCGCGGCGATGGCGCGGCGAATAATTTGCAAAAACGCAAACCGGAAAAACCAGTGTAGAATCATCGCTTATGAAAATTGTTTTTACCGGCGGCGGGACCAGCGGTCATGTGATCCCGAATCTCGCAGTGATCGAGGAATTGCGGAAACTTGCGGGGCACGCGCAGATTTTTTATATCGGCTCGCGAGAAGGACCGGAAAGAAAACTGGCAAAAGCGGCGGATGTGGAATTTCACGGAATCCAAACCGGAAAGCTGCGGCGGTATCTCTCGCTGCAAAATGCAGTGGATGCGGTGAAAGTGCCGATCGGAATCACGCAAGCAATCCACCGGCTGCTGAAAATCAAACCGGATGTGGTTTTTTCGAAAGGCGGTTTCGTGAGTGTTCCGGTCGCGATCGCAGCGGGAATTTTACGAGTGCCGCTCGTCGTCCACGAATCCGATTTCACTCCCGGTCTCGCTACGCGGCTTGCCGCTCGCTTCGCGAAAAGAATTTGTTTGAGCTTCCCTACCACCCATCCCGGTCACAAAATTCAAATCACCGGAAATCCGGTGCGAGCTGTCGGATCGGCTGAACGTGGACGAGAATTTTTGAAGTTTAAAAAAGAACTACCAATCGTGCTCGTCGCGGGAGGAAGCAGCGGCGCCCTTTTTTTGAATCTCTTGATGGAGAAAAGCATTTTTGAGTTGGAAAGAAAAGTAAATGTGGTATGGCTGTGCGGAAAAGATAAGAAACCAAACTTTAAACTGCAAACTGCCAACTGCCAACTCTTTGAATATCTCGATGCGGAATACCTCGATGTTTTGGCTGCGAGCGATCTCGTGGTTTCGCGAGCCGGCGCGAATGCGCTTTTCGAAATTGCAGCTGCCGGCAAGCCGAGTGTTTTGATTCCATTGCCTGCGGAACTCTCGCGAGGAGATCAAATCGAAAACGCGCGCTTCTTCGAACTAGCGGGGGCGAGCGTGGTGCTGCCGCAAGAAAAAGCTAAACCTCACGATTTCGCGAAACTAATTATTTGGATGATTTCGAATCCGGAGCGGCTGAAAAAAGTGGCGGATGCCGCCACGAAACTCGCGCCAGTCAATGCTGCTGAGAAGATTGCTAGAATTATCCTCGATGTGGCGAAAAAATAATTTTCCCGAGAAACTTGCGTGGTGGATTTGCGCGATTCTCCTCGCGCTTCTTCCTTTTCATGCATTTCTTTTCACATGGTTTCATTCATTCTTTTGGCAAGAAGGTTTTGTAATTTTTTTTCAGGCGTGGAAAGAAATTTTGGTGGGAATTTTGTGCTTCCTCGCTCTCGTGAAACTTTTTGCAACTCGTGAATCGCCGCGTGAAAAGAGTTTTTGGCTCGCCGGAATTTTTGTGTCACTCGCGATTTTTTACGGAATTTTCGGCAATAACGAATTCTCGCAGCGAATCCTCGGCTTGCGAACCGCCACTCTTTTTCTTGGAATTTTCCTCGCAATGAAGTTTTTCGATTTCGAGAATAAACGAATCGAGCACTTAAAAAAAATTGTTTTGTTCGCAAGCAGTCTTGTGCTTCTCTTCGCGCTCGCGCAGAAATTTTTGTTGCCTGCAGATTTTTTGAAACATTTCGGTTATTCGGAAAACATTTCGAGCTGGCTGCCCGGCGGCAACCTCCCGATCTTTCACACCGTTGGCGATTCGGAAACGATCCGATTGCAATCAACTTTCGCAGGACCGAATCAGCTCGCCGCATTTTTGATCGTAATCCTTCCGCTCGCGGCGGCGGGATTTTTTCGCTGGAAAAATTTTTGGCAGTGGCTCGCGGCGGGAATTTTTGGCGGCGGAATTTTTGTTTTAATTTTCACTTTTTCGAGAAGCGCGTGGCTCAGCTTCGCGGCGATTTTTTTAATTTTCGCAATTCATGAGTGGCGAAAAAATTTGCCGGAAAAATTGAAACGCAAACTTCTTCTCGGCGGAGCAATCGGAATTCTCACATTCGGAATTTTTGGGATTGCGAATTTAAATTCACGGGAAATTCTCGCTCGTGAAGCATCCACCTCTGCGCACCTCGAAAGAAGCATCGCGGCTGCAAAACTTGTTTTGCAAAATCCGCTCGGAATCGGACTCGGAAAATCGGCGGGCATCTCACAACGTTTCGGCGAGGAGATCACGCCGGAAAATACTTTTCTCGGCGTAGCACTCGAAACGGGCTGGCTCGGCGGGATATTATTTTTAATTTTTTTAATCTCCCTCCTCGCTGAATTGCGGAGGAAAAATTCCGAACTTTTTTATTCACTTCTTGGAATCACAATCATCGCGCTTTTTCTTCATCCACTGGAAGATACGCCAACTGCACTCACGCTTTTTTTGCTAATCGGTAGTCGCAGCTCGAAAAAAGTCGAGGAAAGTTAGTCTCGAAAAAATCAGAAGGATGCTCTGGATCGAAAGTGCCCACTTTCGGCAAAATTGGAACACTATTCCTGATTTGTTCGGGATATTCTCCCATCAATTCTCTCGCTCTCGCAACATCGGCAACCCAAAACACCACTGTCGCATTCTCTGAAAAACTATCCACGTACTCTTTGATTAGCTTATCAATTTCGCCAAAATCGCCTTCATTCAAACGCAGATCTGAAAGAATATTACCCACCCCCGAGCGAACTACCTTTATTGCGTCCTCTTCGTCATTGGTGGGGAAAATTTTTTCAGGCAAGATTCCCAAACTTATTAATTCGAGCCGTATTGTTTTTACAAAATCAATTTCTGCGTCAAATAATAAAATTTTTGTAAAGTCCGGTTCCTTGTTGTTCATAATTGTAAATAAAATTGATTAGACTTTTACAAAAATATTTCAAATTAGTCAAATTGAGTTAAACTCTTCCCAATAAATTTTCCAAATGCAACTCACTACTCTCCCCTCTGGATTAAAAATCGTCTCGAAATCGCTCGATGGAACAGAAGCAATCACCTGCCTCGTTCTCGCCGGCGCGGGCAGCCGGTATGAAACAGCGGAGCGGAATGGTCTTTCGCATTTTTTGGAACACATGTTTTTCAAAGGCGGCGCGAAATTCAAAAACACGAAAGAAGTTTCGCAGGCGATTGATTCAATTGGCGGAGAATTCAACGCCTTCACGGGGAAAGAATACGCGGGCTACTTCGTGAAAGTCGCAGCCGCGCACGCGGAAACTGCGTTCGATGTTTTGAGCGACATGCTCGTGAGCGCGCGATTCCCGAGCGAGGAAATCGAGAAAGAGCGCGGCGTGATTCTCGAGGAATACAACATGTACCAAGACACGCCGATGTATCAAGTCGGCTGGGATTTCGAACGGCTGCTTTTCGGCGATCAGCCAATGGGGCGCGATCAAATCGGTTCGAAAGAAAATATTCGGAAATTTACGCGCCCGGATTTCGTGAAATATAAATCGGAACTCTATCAGCCGGGCAATCTCGTAGTCGCGATCGCGGGGAAATGCGAGCACGAAGAAGTGGTGCGAAATGTGAAGAAATTTTTTAAATTTGAAAATGGAGTAAAAGCCTTCGAGTGGCAACCGCTTGAGAAGTTTGAGTCGGCGATTCCGGTAA
>JAHISY010000126.1 GCA_018817365.1 Patescibacteria group bacterium
AGTTCGAGAATTTTTTTTCCGGCAGCGCGGTACAATTTTTCCCGCCGCGGATCGACCGCGAGAATCGTGCCATTACCGGGCAGCGCTAGCCCGAGAACCTCCGCGAGGCAATTCATCGAATTCGCGGTGAACATCCCCGCGCAGCTCCCCGCCGTCGGGCAGGCACAGCTTTCTAATTTTTCCAAGTCCTTTTTGGAAATCTTTTTTTGCTCGAACTCTCCCACCGCCTCGAAAACTGAAATCAAGTCGCAACTTTTGTCGCCGCAGCGACCAGCCGCCATCGGTCCTCCGGAAACATAAATCGACGGAATATTCAGCCGCATTGCCGCCATCAGCATCCCCGGCACGGTTTTGTCGCAGTTTCCAATCAACACTAATCCATCGAGAAGGTGCGCTTCCGCCATCGATTCGATCGAGTCGGCGATCAGCTCGCGCGACGGGAGACTGAAATGCATTCCGCGATGACCCATCGCAATGCCGTCGCAAATCGCGATCGTGTTGAATTCGAAGGCTTTGCCGCCGGAATTTTCGATGGAATTTTTGATAATCCGACCGACTTTTTGGAGGTGGACATGACCAGGCACGGTTTCGGAAAATGAATTCGCGATGCCGATAAACGGTTTTTTCATTTTCAAATCTTTTTTGGAAACTCCGCAGCGGCGCAGCAGTGAGCGGTGCGGCGCGGTTTCGACGGCTTTTTTGAGATAATCGGAACGCATAAATTTGGGGTTAATTATTTGACTTTTAATTCTCGGTGAAATAAAATTCAAGCGCAATCACCACGAAAAGCCCCTTCAGCGGTCCCGTCTGCTGGGGGTTCTTTTCTTTTTGTTGTATTGCAATTTCCGGCGCAAATCATTCATAAAAGCAAGCAGTTTGCCTGCAGATTTTTTCAACAAAGCTGAATACCTAAACTGATTCGGCGCGATCACACAAAACAACTTTCTTTTTTCTCTAAGGTATCTCACCAGACAATAAAAATCTCCGTCGCCCGAAACAATGATTGCCTTTTTATAATTCGGAAATTCAATCATCGCGTGAAGCACGAGTTCCGCATCACAATTTCCTTTCACTCTTCCGTCCGCATATTCCAAGATTGGCTTAAAAACGAGGATGAAACCATAACTTTGGAGAGATGTGTACAAATTTTGATTTTCAGGAATAAAGCCGAGAAACAAAAAAGCTTTCTCCACCCCATATTTTTCTCGCAAATAAATTCGAAACTTTTTGAAATCCAAATTCCACCCCAGTTCTTGGATGCCAAGATTGAGATTTTGCGAGTCGATGAATGCGTAATTTTCCAGCGGCTTTTTCACTTTGGAATTTTACCTCAATCTCGAATCAGCAACTCCTCCTCCGGTCGCACCCTCGTATCTTTTTTTAATTCTTTGCTTGGATCATATTTATCGAGACTCTTTTTCCCGAGCTTTTTCACCACCTTTTCCACCGCTTTCCCGATTGGAATCACCTCCTGCACGCCCGAGCTCATGTCACGAAGAATAATTTTTTTCTCGCGCACTTCCACCTCTCCGAGAATCAGCGCGTACTTCACTTCGAATTTATCCGCCTTCCCAAGTTGATCTTTCATCGAAGCTTTTCCGAGCGCGCCGAGCGCGTGCACTCCCTCTTCGCGCAATTCGGTGAGAAGTTGCAAAGCCACTTTCTTCGCTTCGAAACCGAGCTGCGCTACGAAAATATCGATTTGATCTTTGTCCGGCGCGAGAATTCTCGAATCTTTCATATGAGTAATAATTCTTTCAATTCCGCCCGCGTAACCGCATGCGGGAGTCGGCAAACCACCGAGCTGCTCGACCAGAAAATCATACCTTCCGCCGCCGCCGACGGAATTTTGCGCGCCCTCGCTTTCATCCCAAAATTCAAAAACAGTGCGAGAATAATAATCCAATCCGCGCACGAGCTGCGGATTTTCGGTGTAATCGATTTCAACCGCGTCGAGCAATTCAAGCACTTTTTGATGATGATCTTTACAATCATCGCAAATCATATTTGCGAATTTTGGAGCATTCTCTGCAAGAATCCGACAATCCTCTTCTTTGCAATCAAGCAGCCGCAGCGGATTTTCTTCCAGCCGGCGAACACAGTTTTTGCATAAATTTCTTTCTTTCCCGATGAAATAATCACGCAGCTGATCGGTAAATTTCTCGCGGCATTTCGGACAGCCGATCGTGTTGATTTGGAGAGTTAATTTTTCGGCGATTCCGAGATCCGCGTGAATAAGATGCGCGAGCTGGATAATTTGCGCGTCAATGCCCGGATCCGGCTCACCGATTATTTCAAAACCAAACTGGTGAAACTGCCGATACCTCCCTTTTTGCGGGCGATCATGGCGGAAAAACGGTTCGATGTAATAAAGCTCTACCGGCTGCGGCAGTTGATTCATGCCGTGCTGAATGTACGATCGCACGATTCCCGCCGTTCCTTCCGGCTTCAGCGCGTACTCTTCGCCACCTTTTTTCGTGGCAAATGAATACAATTCCTTCTCTACGATATCAGTACCCTTCCCCACCCCTCGCGTGAAGAGATCTTTCGATTCAAAAATAGGGGTGGAAATTCGGCGAAAACCAGCTTGTCTCGCGCGGTGGCGCACCACTTTTTTGATAACAGTGAGATAAGCGTGATCTTCGGGTAAAATATCATGAACTCCGCGCGGGGTTTGAAATTTTACAGGTTTCTCCAGCTTTTTCGAAGAGAGTTTTTTAGACATGTGGAAGAAGTGAAGATTAAACTTGGCTATTTTAGCAAAAAGCTCTTGAAAAGAAAGTCGAGTTGTGCTAAAATGCAAAGAATCAAAAACTAAAAATTTAAAAAAACAAAATGCGCAAAATAAAAATTCTCGCTTTCGTCGCATTAATCTTGCTTTTTTCGGCAATCAGCTCCGATTTAACTTTTGCCGCAGAGATAGATTATTCGACCACGGAAATCAGCTCTTCCAATCTTTCCGAAGCCACTTTTGAGGCGGAAGCAAAAAGTGACGAAATTGAAAATGATGAAACTGCAGAATTGAAAATATCTCTCGAACTGCTTCGCGCGGAACTCGCAGAAATGAAAAGCGGAATGAAACAATTGCAAGCCAAATTCGTGGAAGCAGAAATGGAAAAACTTAGCAGCCAACTGGCGGCTCTCCAAAAAGAAATCGCGGACGGAGATACGAGCTTCGCGGGAACTAAAATTCCAGATTCCGCCAATTTCACGCCCGCATCGTCGACTTTGCAAGTCACAAAAATCGAGGATTTCGTGGATTTTGATTTGAAAGAAGAAATTTCAAAAAACGAAAAAGCTGGATCAATAGAAGAAATTGAAAAGGCTGAAACAGATGAGATCGAAGAAGATCCAGGGTTGGCAAAAAAATTAGAATCAGCGGAAGCCGAGATTGCAGAATTGAGGGCTGCTCTCGAAAGAAAAGAGGGACTTGAAAAAGATAAGGTCGCTCACGCCGAGGTAATTGAGAAAACAGAGGGAATAAAAGCCGCGAAGAACGAGCTCGAAAAAGTGACCGTGGAAGACGCAATGCAAAAATTAAAAGGAGACGAAACGGAAGCAACCGAAGCGGAACTCGAAGAACCATCCAACATTATCGCAAAAACAAACGGGGAAATCCTTTTTCAATTTCCGCGCAGCCTTACGCGAAAAAGCGGGGAGACGAACACGATTGCAAAAAATAAAATTCTGGCAGTAGAAAATCTGAAAGCAGATATACTTAAAATTGAACAATCTTCCGCAAAAGAAAAAGAAAATACTTTCGAACGGAGCTCCGCTTCAAAAAAAGAATTTTCTTTCCTCTCCACCCGCAGCATCGCAATCCTCGGAGGGATGCTCGGAATCGCGGTAGCCATTTTCATCGTTTGGCTTATCCGCCACGAACAAAGACTGCTCGCAGCCACGAGTCGGCGTTTTCAGCAACTTGATTTCAGACCAAATTTCAAATTGAGTTCCCGCGTAAAAAAACTATTCCAGCAAGATAAAAAATCTTCATCCCATGAAGAAAATACCATCAAATGAACGAAATAAATTTGGCTCCCGATTTTATCGATCGCACGATCGACGCGCTCACCCGCGTGATGGGGATATTTGATGTAGTGCACCTCCCTTTCATCGGGATAGCGGCTATTCCCGCGTTGATTTGGATTTACATCTTTTTTCGGCATCAGCGGGAGAATAAACTGCTCACCTTCGTGATTTTCGTCGCGGGAATGTTTGCGGTGATTCCGATTTTTATTTTCCAACATGAAATTGCGCGCATCGAAGGAGGTCTGGAAAACCTTTTCGCGAATGTAATCCTCACCATAGCGCTCACCGGGTTGTGGGTGGGATTTTACGAGGAAACCGCGAAATACTGGATTATAAAATCCACCGGTCGCCACTTTTTCCGCAACATCAATGATGCGATTATTTTTTCAATCGTGACGGCTCTCGGATTCGCTTTCATTGAAAATGTTTTGTATTTCCGTTCGATTTGGGATAACCCCCTAATCGATGAATCGATGTACTGGTTTTATGTAACCTTCCGCTCGCTGGGTTCAATGCTTCTTCATATTTTCGCGAGCGGAATTCTAGGCTATTATTATGGAATTGCTTGCTTCGCGAAGCCGGTGCTTCAAGACAAGCTCACAGAAGGAAAACGCTTCATTTTTACAAAATGGATTCATCGCATCCTGCACCTGAAAAGTGAGACTGTTTTCCGCGAGGAAAAGATTTTGGAGGGTTTGATAATCGCCGCTTCTCTCCATGCGGTTTTCGATTTCTTGATGGGAATGAGTCAACACTTCACCGATATTGATTCTCCAAATGCTGCAAAGATCTGGCTGCTCGCGGCAGTGCCTTTCCTCGTGGGAGGATTTTTCTTGCTCACCTATTTGCTTGACAAAAAAGAGGATCACAAAAATTATCGTGAAGTATGTGAAAATCCGGAGCGCGATATTCTCGAAAAAAGGGATCAGAAGATTTTTGGTTTGAGAAAATAATTTATCCCCAGATCATCTCCGCCCCAAACCCCTCTCATTCTGTTAAAAAACTCCCTGCTTCGCCGTCTCAAATCTCCGTCTCTGAAACCTCGTTTTGTTTAAAAACTCCTGCTACAAATCTCCGGCTCTGCCGGAGTGGAGTTAACCTGCCACCTAGGTGGCAGGTTAACTGTTTTTTGTGCAAGTGCTTCGCCTTTGCAAATCTCCGTCTCTGAAACCTCATTCCGCCTTTTTAAACAAGTGCTTCGCCTTCCCTCTTTAAAAAGAGGGAAAAGACAGTTTTCTTTTTTTGCAAAAAATAAATTCTCCTTTTCGAGCGAGCGGAGCGAGCCGAAAAGAAAGCCCCTCTTTCGGAAAAGAGGGTTGGGGAGATTTGGAGAGGTGGTAGCAAGCGAGACTTGAATTTCAGCAGGCGGGTGGTTAGCGAGCCTCCCTCCACTTTCCAATATCCAAAGTCCAATATCCAATCGGGGTTGAGGAGATTTGAGATTTGAATTTCAGCAGGCGGGTGGTTAGCAAACCTCCACTTTCCATCTTCCACTTTCCACCTTCCATTCTGGGTCAGTTTCTAGCAGCACGATTATAGAATCCGCCGCGGCGGATAGGAATAGGAAGTTAACCCCCCCCCAGATATCTGGGGGGGTTTCTCAAACTGTTTTTCTCCTAATCCGAAAAAAGTGGCGCAATAAAAAATCTCGCGAAAACTCGAATTTAGCAATCAATTAAATTTTGTTAAAATCTCACGGCTTTAATTTTTTGTAATGCCGAAAAAGAAAACCGCTACTCCTCGATTGAAAAAAGGTCTCGCGCAAATGTTGAAAGGCGGCGTGATCATGGATGTGGTGAACGCCGAGCAAGCGAAGATTGCGGAAAAGGCGGGAGCGGTGAGCGTGATGGCTCTCGAACGCGTACCAAGCGACATTCGCAAAGATGGCGGCGTGGCGCGGATGAGCGATCCAAAAATGATTCGCGAAATTCAAAAAGCGGTTTCGATTCCAGTGATGGCGAAAGTGAGAATCGGTCATTTCGTCGAGGCGCAGATTCTCGAAGCGCTCGAAGTCGATTATATCGATGAATCGGAAGTGCTCACTCCCGCAGATGAGAAATTCCACGTGGACAAATCGAAGTTTAAAATTCCGTTCGTGTGCGGCGCGACGAATCTTGGCGAGGCGCTGCGGCGGATTGCGGAGGGAGCGGCGATGATTCGGACGAAAGGGGAAGCGGGCACGGGAAATGTGGTCGAAGCCGTGCGGCACATTCGGACAATCAAAGAAGAGATTGCGAATTTGCGGAAAATGTCGGTGGCGCGTTTGAAAAAATTTGCGGCGACGAAACGTGTTCCGTTCACGCTTATCCAAGAAGTTCGGCGGTTGGGTCGTCTGCCAGTCGTGAATTTCGCGGCAGGCGGAATAGCCACTCCCGCGGATGCGGCGCTGCTGATGCAGCTCGGTTGCGATGGCGTGTTCGTCGGCAGCGGAATTTTCAAATCGAAGCATCCAGAAAAAATGGCGCGGGCAATCGTCGAGGCGACGATGAATTTCCGCGATGCAAAAATTCTCGCGAGAGTTTCGGAGGGGCTCGGCGAAGCGATGCGGGGATTGGAAATCGCCACGCTCGAAACGAAATTAGCTGGACGAGGGTGGTAGAAAGTTGGTAGTTGGTAGTTGGTAGTTGGTAGTTGGTAGTTGGTAGTTGGTAGTTGGTAGTTGGTAGTTGGTAGTTGGTAGTTGGTAGTTGGTAGATTTTTTTTAACTTTAAATTTTCATTTTTTAATTTCTGCAAACTGCAAAAGCCGAATGCTTCCCTTCGGGGTAAGAACTGCAAACTTCTAAAAATTCTTCCATCGTGAAAATATGAATCTAATCATCACGCTAATTGTCGTACTTTTAATCTCTCGCTTGTTCGTGCTTTTGGCGCACAAACTGAAGCTGGCGAAAGTCGTCGGTCTGCTGCTCGCGGGTCTGCTGTTCGGCTATCCTCCCATGAGAGCTTGGATCATCGAGCCGCAGTCGGAAACAATTTTTAATTTGGGAAATGTCGCTTTGCTGGCTTTGATGTTCATAGCCGGACTGGAAAGTTCTTGGCGGGAAATTTGTAAAGAAGAAAAGGAAACTCTGATAATCGCGATATTCGCGATGCTAATTCCGTTTTTGTGCGGTTTTGCCGTTCTTCAAATGTTGGGTTTTTCGCTCATGGCTTCACTGATGGGAGGTGTGTGTATGAGCATTACGGCTGAGGCGACAAAGGTCGAGGTGCTTTTGGAATTCAAAAAGCTGAAAACTAAAGTCGGCGCGACGATGATGACAGCGGGAATTATTGACGACTTATTGGGTCTAGCTTTTTTCGTGGCAATTACTTATTACCTCGGAGGGGCGCGAATCGCCGAAAACTTTCTCATAGTCGCCGCGGTGGTCGCATTTTTTGCGGGAATTATTCTACAAAAAGCTATCGGTCGAAAGCATCCGTGGCTCAAAAATTTCGAGCGAATTTTGGATTATTTTTTGATTCCTTTTTTCTTCGTCGCAATCGGACTACATTTCGACTTCGGCGCCATTCTGTTAAATCCGCTTATTTTAATCGCTGTAATCGGGACAGCATTAATTGGGAAATTGGCGGGAACCCTCCTCGCAAAACCATTTGCGAGTTTTGACTGGAAGCAGCTTTATCTGATCGGCTGGGCGATGAATAGCCGCGGCGCAATCGAAATGGCTTTCGCCTTGATCGCGCTCAACACGAAATTAGTTTCAGCCGAGCTGTATTCGGCGCTCATCGTGATGGCCTTATTTACCACCCTTTTATTCCCAGTGATGTTTGTCAGAATTTTAGAAAAGAATCCTAAAATCATGAACTGATGGGCAGTAAAAAAATCGGCATTCTCGCAAGCTCAAAAACCTCCGAAATCCAAAACTTCTATTTTGCTTTTTTGGCTATGAAAAACATTTTACCGATTTCATAAACGATAATACTGAACATCGCATAACTTCCCAGCACAATCCACTCCTTC
>JAHISY010000014.1 GCA_018817365.1 Patescibacteria group bacterium
ATACTCGGTAATATCGTGGGAAACGATTGCCAGCGCTATCACGTCGTTTTTCTCATTGATAACTGGCGAGACGCTATTTTTGAGAATTCTATCGTGCCATTCATCGTAAAAGTGGACGGTTGCTTTCTTCTCAATCGCTTTTTGAATTTTATCCATCCTCTTTTTGGCAGCTTCCGTGGAAAATAATTCCATAATTTTTTTGCCAATAATCTCAGTCGCGTCTTTATCAAATCTTGCCGCGAATTTCTTGTTTGCGAATGAAATTTCTCCGTCCGGTTTTACCAGCAATGCCGCGTCGGGTATTGTTTCGCAAAAAACCTTCATTAGATTATATTCCGGCAATGCCTTTTCGATTTGCTCTAGATTCGTTTTTTTCGGACTGAACGCAATTTTCGCGCCTAAACGAATTGATTGAATTCTGTTGCGAAAAAATTTTCTGATTTTCTCGGGAAAAACAGCGGAATTTTTTTCTTTTTCTGTCATAAATAAAAAAGTGAAGCGTGCCATTTTAGCGAATTTACAGGCTTCGTGGCAACAAAATCGGACATCGAGTTTTTCTGCTAAAATTCCTCGAAATGCCCCCTGAACTAACCACTTTCCTCCTGGGTACGACTCCTGTCGGCGAAATCCGCGCAGCGATTTTGTGGGGGATGACTTTTGGCAATTTGAGCTCGGCGGAGGCGCTTTTTTACGGCTTTTGGGGCAATGTTTTGGCGACGGTGTTAGTCGTTTTATTTTTACCGAAAGTCGCTGAATTCGCTCGCCAGCATTTTCATCTGCTTGACCGCATTCTCCAAAAAATTTTTGCCAAGACTCGTAAAAAACATTCCAAAAAATTTCTCCGCTTCGCTGAACTTTCTTTGATAATTCTAGTCGCAATCCCGCTGCCCGGCAGCGGATGCTACACCGGCGCGCTCGTGGCGTGGCTTTTTGGCGTGAAACCGAAAACCGCAATCGCGCTCATCTCGCTCGGAATTTTCTTCGCGGGAATCATCGTTCTCGGTCTCACGAATGGGATGATAGCGTTTGCAAAATCTTTTTGAACGGAATCGCTCCCTCGCGGATTAATTTCACTTCGCTGCCCGAAACATCGACGAGGGTCGAAGGGAGATTTTTTGACTCGCTGCCATCGTCGAGAATGAGATCGACTTTATTTCCAAAAATCTTCGCGACAGCATCCGCATTTTTCGCAACTTTCCTTCCGCTCAAATTCGCGGAAGTCGTGATGAGTGGCGCGCCGAATTTTTTCGCGAGAGCATTCGAAAGCCGGTGATCGGGGAGTCGCACCCCGATTTTTGACTTCCCCCGAGAAATCTCGGAGGTTAACTTCGCCGCGACGAGCAAGCTCAAACTTCCCGGCCAAAATTCTCTCGCCAAAATTTTTGCGCGGCAAAGTTTTCGACCGATTTTGCCGAGATAATTTTTTGAGGGGAGATTCAGCAGCAGCGGTTTCGCAGGATCGGAATTTTTGAGCGCGTGGATTTTTTGGATTGCTTTCGGATTCGCCGCATCGCAAGCCAGTCCCCAAACCGTGTCAGTCGGGTGGGCGACGATGCCACCACTTTTCAAAACCAAAACAGCTTCGGCTATTGTCGAATTTAAATTTTGAGGATTGATTTTTAAAACTTTCATTAAAAATTCTCAATTTACAAATTTTACAATTTTCAAATAAATCCTAATTTTCAACTGTAATTTTGATATTAGTAAAATTAAGTTTTCTCTAAATATAGAACTAATTTGTTTAGCAAATATTTTCTTGAATTCAGTTAGTGTTTGAAAATTATTTGAATCCGCCGCGGCGGATAAACTTGAAAATTAAAAGGGTTATTTTATCCTCATTTTTTTCGCGCTCTCCGCATACTCCTCTACGATAATCAAACATTCGCGCGCCTTTTCGTTGTCGGGGTCGATTTCCAAAACTCGACGGAAAATAGGGAGAGCTTTTTCGATATTTTTTTCATTCAGATAACAAACCCCGAGATCAGTGAGCACGAAAACATCGTCTGACGCGAGAGTGTGCGCTCGTTCGAGGAGGATGATTCCCTTCCCGCGCTCGCCATTCATCGCGTAGCTCCAGCCGAGGCAGCGCAAAATTTCAGGGTGGTTCGGTTTGAGTTCGTCCGCTTTTTCGAGAAGGCTGATGGAACTCTCCCATTCGCGTTTGCAGGAAAAAAGAAATCCGAGAAGGTAAGCTGCATTTGCAGATTTCGGATCGAGTTCCACCGCTTTTTGAAGCGCTTTTTCCGCTTTTGCGAGTTGATTCAGCGAAATAAAATTATCTCCGATTTCCTCGAAAGCCTCCACGCACGAAGTGTCCTCCGCGATGATTTGTTCGCAAATTTTAATTGCTTCCTCGTACTTTCCCTCGAATTTCAGTTGATCGGCCTGCTCGAGAAGTGCGCATAAATTTTCTTTCACGCGCGGGATTTTAATTCTTTTGCTCGCGCGCGGCAATCGCGCGGAGATACTTTTCCGCTTTTTCCGAAATTCCCGGATGTCGGAGACCAAACTCCAAATTCGCCCGCCACAATCCGAATTTATCGCCACAATCGAAACGTTCTCCTTTTAGAATTTTGCCAAAAACTTTTTCTTTTTTGAGGAGAATTGAAAGCGCATCAATCAGTCGAATCTCGCCCGAAGTGTTCGGGTTTCGCTCGAGAATCTCAAAAATTGCGGGCGTGCAAACATACTTTCCCACGATTGCGAGATTGCTCGGCGCTTCGAGCGGCTGTGGTTTTTCGACAAACTTTTCGATCTCGAATGAATTGTTTCCCCGATCGGAGTCGGGAGCAGGTTTCAAACCCGCAATTCCATAATTCTGCACTTCATCTTTCGCGACTTCTTGCAGACCGACCACGCTCGCATTTTCTTTTTCAAAAATCTCGAGCAGCTGAACCGCAGCTGGTTTTTCACCAAAAATCAAATCGTCTCCGAAAAGCACGAGAAAAGGTTCCTCGCCGATTTTTCCCTGCGCGCAGAGAATCGCATTTCCATCGCCGAGCATTTTTTCCTGATTCACGAAATCGAATTTCGCGAGATTCGAAATTTGTCGAATTTCCGCAAGCAACTTCGCCTCGCCTTTTTCCTCCAATTTTTTTTCGAGCGGAAGGGCAGGAGAAAAGTGATTGCGAATCGCTTCCTTGCCTTCGCTTACCACAAAAACAATTTCCTCAATTCCGGCAGCTACTGCTTCTTCCACGAGAAATTGTAATACGGGTTTGTCCACGATCGGCAGCAACTCTTTCGGAATCGCTTTCGTAATAGGTAAAAAGCGAGTGCCAAAACCAGCTACAGGAATCACAGCCTTTTTAACTTTTTGCATCGCTCAGAATTTTAACAAATTCGAGAAACTCGCGCGAGCTGAACAAAAAATTGACGCAAAATAGGATTTGACAAAATAGCTTTATTTTGTGAGAATAAATCGGATTTATCTTCAAAAAGGGATTTGACAATAATTGCAACTCCCTTTAACATCTTTTCCGGTTCGGTTTTAAAATTTAATTCCCACAAAAATGAGCACACCGATCTCCACAATGGATCTCACGCAAATTCTCGAAGAACTTTTTATGGTCCTTTCAGAAAAAGAAAAAGAGGTAGTGAAGCGAAGGTTCGCGCTCACGGGCGATGCGCGCCAAACACTAGAAAAAATTGGAAAGCATTTCGACGTTACTCGCGAGAGGATTCGCCAAATTGAGTCGATTGCGCTTCAAAAATTGAGACGAACAATTGCCAACACGAAACTTCAGCACATCAACGAGCTGGCGAGGCAGGTGCTCGACAAGAACGGGGGGGTGAAGCTCGAAGAGAATTTAATCTCGGAAGTTTTGAATCTCATCCGTTCGGTGAGCGAGGTAGATGGAAATATTATTCGGCTCTCGCTCGCGGTGGATGAAAACGTGGAGCAGGAGCGTACGAATAACCTCAGACCTTTTTGGCATTCAATAAAAATCTCAACTGCCGAAATTAATACCATCGCAGATAAAGCTGTGAGCGTGCTTGGTAAGCAAAAAGATATCGTAGATGGGGAGCGGCTGGTGAATATGGTGCGCGCAGCTCTCGCGAATAGCGGCAAGAATTGCAAAGCAGAAACAATCGCAGCCACCTTCGAACTAGATCCTCGTTTGAAAAAAACGGAAGATGGTTGGGGTTTGATGAGCTGGAGGCACATCAATCCGCGCAGTCTCCGAGACAAAGCGCTCATTGTCATGCGTGAAATTCAGAAGCCGATTCACTTCGTGGAAATCGCGAATAAAATCGCGGAGCACGGTTTCGATAAAAAAGTGGTAACGGTGCAAGCGGTTCACAACGAGCTCATTCGTGACACTAAATTTGTTTTGATCGGAAGGGGTTTGTACGCGCTCCGTGAGTGGGGATATTCTGAAGGAACGGTGGCTGACATCATCGAAGATCTTCTCACGAAAAAATCTCCGCTATCGAAAGAAGAGATTATCCGCGGGGTTTTGAAACAACGGCAGGTAAAAAAAGGCACGATTTCACTGAATCTGCAAAAAACTCCGTGGTTCGAACGAGTAGGAAGAGCGCTTTATAAAATCAATCTTTCGAATAAAAAAGGCGATGAAGCTACGCGCAAGCGGAGAGGCGGTCGGAAAAATTAGTTCAAACTGTTCGAATTTTTTCTCTCTAGATTTCATCAAGTCTGAAACGCATAAATAAAACGGCAAGTGAGTGTGGCGGAGTGAGGTGAGGTGAGGTGAAGTGAAGCGGAAACGGAGGAGTCGAGGAGTCGGGTGGTAAGCAAGTGAACTAATAATTTCAGCCGACGGTAATTTAGTAAACTTCTACCTTCCAATTCGGTTCAGAAGATTTTTGGTTTGAGAAAATAATTTATCCCCAGATCATCTCCGCCCAAAACCCCTCTACCCTTTTGTTAAAAAAATTCCCGCTTTACTGTCTCAAATCTCCGTCTCTGAAACCTCGTTCTATTTTTCAC
>JAHISY010000127.1 GCA_018817365.1 Patescibacteria group bacterium
ATCCCCGCGAGTGAAATCCCGAGATTCACGATTTCAATTTCAGGCAACGCGGAGGCGAGAAAATACAGCGGAATGCTGCTCCCAAAATCGAGTTTTTCATCTTCGAGAATCGCTGTCTGCATCCTGCGCGAATGAATCCCTTCGATAATTTGCGCGGTGAGCAATCTGTCTCTCGCGTAAATTTTGGCATCCCCTTCCACGCCGAATTCTTCGAAACTTGCGGTGAAGTTCTGACCTCGAGGAACACGAACGACAAATTTGTCGATTTCGATTTCCGCGTGGGGCGTCAGGAGAATCAAAGTTTGCGGCGGATTCTGTTTTAATCTCAAACTCACCGTCAAAAGAGCTTGGATTGTTTTTTCGAATTTTTTCGTTTCCTCCCCGCCGATTTTAGGAATGATCGCGGGCGGGTGCGGAGCGAAAATACCGTGAGTGAGCATTTTTGGATTTTAGCAAAACTTGTTTTAACACAAAATTTGTATTAAACTCGTTTACATACATGCAATTTTCAAAAGCGGCTGAATACGCGATTCTCGGACTCACCCATCTCGCACGAGAGAAAGACAAATCCGCGAGCGTGAGTGAAATCGCGCGCGCGGAAAAACTCTCGCTTTATTTTTTACGGAATGTTTTTCAAAAATTAAAAAGCGCGAAACTCGTGGCAGCGAAACGCGGTAGCGGCTACACGCTTGTGAAATCCGCGAGTGAAATTTCACTGAAAACAGTACTCGAAGCAGTGGAACAGAAACTCGCGATTCACGCGTGTTTGCAAAAAAAGGAGACTGACTGCGCCCGCGCAAAAAATTGTAAAATCATCCTCCGTCTCGCAGAAGTGCAGCGGCGGCTGCTCGCGGATCTGGATAAAATTCGTTTAACTGATTTACTCTGAAATGAATCAAAACTGGATTTATTCCGAAACAGTAAAAGATCACTTCTTCAATCCTCGTAATTTTTTGAAAGGAGCCGAGGCGGATTTCCGCGCGGACGGAATCGGAGAAGTCGGTTCGCCCGCGTGCGGAGACGTGATGAAAATGTGGATCAAGGTGGATCGGGAGAATGATCGGATTGTGGATTTGAAGTGGAAGACTTTCGGCTGCGCGAGCGCAATCGGGAGTACTTCAATGCTTTCAGAAATGATTTTGGAAAATGGCGGAATGAAAATCGAGGACGCGCTGAAAATCACTCCGGCTGATATTTTGAAGCGGCTCGGCGGACTGCCAAAAAATAAAATTCACTGCTCAGTGCTCGGCGACAAAGTTTTGCGAGCAGCGGTGAATGATTATTTTTTGAAATCCAATCAACCAGCTCGAATCGCCAGGGATGCGAAATCGAAAATTATTTGCGAATGCCTCGGCGTGAGTGAACGGGAACTCGATCTCGCGCTCGCGGCGGGCGACCGAACTTTCGAAGATTTCCAGCGACGAACGAAAGCGGGCAGCGGGTGCGGGAAGTGCGTGAAAAAGATTGAAAAAATGATTACAAAGAGGTTGAAATAAAATAAAACCGTTAACCTCCGAGATATCTCGGAGGTTAACTCCACGAACCAAGAACCAATGACCAAGAACTCTGAACTGATTTATCTCGATCACGCTGCCACCACCCCGCTTGCGCCGGAAGTTTTGGAGGCGATGCTGCCCTTTTTGCGAGAAGAATTTGGAAACGCCGGTTCGATTCATTCGAAAGGTCAGTCTGCGAAAAACGCGATTGAAAAAGCGCGGCGGGATGTTGCGGAAATTTTGTACTGCGAACCGGAAGAAATAATTTTTACGAGCGGCGGAACGGAGAGCGACAATCTCGCGCTCCGCGGAGTTTTGGAAAACTTGTCCCCGCGACCTGTCCTTTCGAATCCCGCGAAGGCGGGAGAAGAGGGAAACGGATCAAAGGTTGGAAAGCGGGAATCAAAAAACGCCCACCTCATTATTTCAGAAATCGAACATCCCGCGATCCTCCGCGCAGCTGAACTTTTGAAAAAACAAGGGATTGAACTAACGAAAATTCCGGTCGGGAAAAATGGAATCGTGGACGCGCGAAAAATTGAAAAAGCAATCCAGTCAAATACAAAATTGATTTCCGTGATGCTCGCAAATAACGAAATCGGCACGATTCAACCGATCCGCGAAATCGGGAAGATGATTCGAAAGATGAATCAAGAACAAAGAACCAAGAACCAAGAACTAATCTTCCACACTGATGCGGTGCAAGTCGGCGGAATTTTGAATCTCGACACGCGACATCTGAAAGTCGATCTCCTCTCGCTTTCGGCTCACAAATTTTACGGACCGAAAGGGACGGGTATTCTTTTTGCGAGAAAAGGAACACAGCTTGCTCCGCAAATTTTGGGTGGCGGGCAGGAACGCGGACGGCGGGCCGGCACGGAAAATGTGGCGGGGATCGTGGGAGCAGCCGCAGCCTTGAAACTCGCGGAAAATTCGCGAGAAAAAGAATTCGCGAGACTTTCAAAGTTGCGGGATTATTTTGTCGGAAAAATTCTCGCCGAAATTCCACGCGTTCGGCTGAACGGAGATTCGAAAAATCGGCTACCCGGAAACGCGAATTTTTCTTTTTTTGGAATTGAAGGCGAAAGTATTCTCCTTCGTCTCGACTTCGCAGGAATCGCGGCGAGCAGCGGCAGCGCGTGCGCAAGCGGAGATTTGGAACCCTCGCACGTTTTGACCGCGCTCGGAATTCCGCGCGAATGGCTACACGGCAGTATCCGCTTCACACTCGGAAAATCGACGACGAAAAAAGATTTGACGCGAGTGGCGCAAGTTTTGAAAAAAATCGTGGTCGATTTGCGCGCGCTCTCTCCTGTTGAATGAAAATTATTCTCGCCTCATCTTCGCCGCGGAGAATCAAATTGCTCGCGAAACTCGTGAAAGATTTCGAAGTAAAACCCGCCGCAATTGAAGAGAAAATCGATGCTGAAAAGTCGGCGCATAAAAATGCGGAGCGGCTCGCAACGGAAAAAGCGCGAGCGGTTTTTGAGCCGGGAACTCTCACGCTCGGCTGCGACACACTCGGCGAAATCGACGAAGAAGTTTTTGGAAAGCCGCGCGGGAAGCGCGCAGCAGCTGAATTGCTGCGAAAATTGAGCGGCAAAACTCACGCGGTGGTCTCAAGTTTTTGCGCGAAAACAGATGAGCGAGAAATCACGGGGAGCGCAATCGCGCTGGTAAAATTTCGAAAGCTCAGCGAAGAAGAGATCGGAAAATATGTCGCGGAAAACCCAGTCGTTGAATTTGCTGGGGGCTACGCGATTCAGAATGACACGGGAAAATTCGTGGAGAGCGTGGCGGGAGAGATTGAAACAGTGATTGGTTTTCCTGGAAATAAAATTCGGGGAGTTCTAAATTCATTCGCGGCGAAATGAAGCGGTCTCAGATAAAAACTTTCTTTGCGTTTTTGCCGGCGCACTTCACTAGCGGCAGGACGATTTGCCACACCATCAGATAAACCGCGAGTGTGAACATTCCCAGCAACAGTAGCATCAACTGGAATCCTGAAACCTCGAATATCAAGGATCCAAATTTGAATGCCACGAGATTGAAAAAGGAGATTGCGAGAATCGCGAAAACCAAAAGCCGAAGCTGCCGAGCGTGATTTGTTTTTTTTGAAAGCATACTAAAAGTGGTTAAAGGGTTAAATTGTTTTCGAATCGATTAAGTCAATCTCCTCGGGACGCTCCACCTTTTCGTTGCGAGCGGTGAGCGGATTGTAAATGCCGTAGAAAAGCTGGATGAGTTCGGGAGTCTCGAGTCTTTTCGATTTCAAGCCGCAGTTCTCCAATCCCCCCATCACTTGTTCCAAATTTTGTTCGAGCTTTTTTTTGAGCTGCGTGAATTCTTTTTTGCGCTGATTAAAAGCGGAAGTACTGTCTCCGGGATGGACAAAATTCCAAAAATTCTGGAATGAATTCAGTGATTTTGCGCGCGGAGGATCATAAGGCACCACCACATAAAAACTTTTTTCCATAATGTCAGCGAATTCCACAAGCCGGCGGATGTATTCGGAATATTCCGCGATTTGGTTTTTGAGCAGCTCGTTGGTCTGTCTCTTGCCCGCCTGTTTCAAATTGCCGAGGTAGCCGGAAATATCGAGCTTCTTCGAGCGCACCACGATTTGAATTGGAAAGTCGATCGAATTGAGGAAGCCTTGATACGAAAACATAAGCGCGTTTTGCTCCTCCTCCGATTTGAGATTCACATTTACGCTATCCACTTCCAATATCGCGCGCATCCCCCCATTCTTTAGCACCACGGTATCATCGTGAATCTCTCCAATTCGGAGATAAAATTGCGTGCTGCCTTGCGGATTTTTGTGCGTGCTTTGACGAACTGAATCCATATTGGGTTATTAAGTTATTGAGTTCTAAGTTATTAAGTTGTCTCTCTTAATTTTTTATCCTCCCTGCATTTTAATTTTTGAGCTGCAGTTTTTACTTCTAAACTTTGACTTACTGACTCATTGACTTACTGACCTACTGACCTACTGACTTAACTGTCTAATATCTTGGAAAGTTTCTCGACTTCATCAATCGAAGCTTTTGATTTTGTTTTCTTTGCTGTTTTTGTCGCGTTGCTCTGCTTTTTGTCGAAAGCGGAGGACTGTGGAAAAACATCCCCCGCAGATTTCACCCACACGCGCTTCGTTTCATTGAGATAACGTTCAAAAAGAAGCAGGATAAAACTCACGAAAGGAATACCGCGAATTTTGAGAAAAGCTACCGCCACGGTGAGAAGTCCGAGCGCAAATACCGGAGGCATCCAGACTTGCGAGCTCTGTTGCTCGAGCATGAGATAAATGAGGTAAGTGAATCCGCCCCCCACTCCGACGATCACGAACTGACGGAGAGTCATGAAAGGCAGAATCCTGTCTTCGATCTGGACGTTCTGAGGAACTTTGAATTGCATTTTGTTGAATGTTCAATGTGTAATTAATTTTTACTTCTTGCTTCTTGCCTATTATTTCCCACTTACTACTCACTACCGATTAATTACTGCCTACTCAATGGTTCTTAGCTCATATTTATTACTTTTTACTTCTTACTTTTTACTTCATTGTTTTGTTTTAAATCACTTCATTTTAGCAAAATCCCGCCCTAAAAACAACCTAAAAACAAGCTTTAATATTTGATTCGGGTCAAAAGTGAACTCAAAAATTCCCGCGCATCGAACGGCTGCGAGCGAGCAGCGGCTGCGTGGAAATTCGAACCGTTTGATTGGAAAAGATTCGAGAAATATTGCGAATATTTTTCGAGCAACTTCGCGATCATCCGCGCCGCCTCCGCGCGCGTAATCGCTTGGGCAGGTTTGAACTCATCATTTTCAATCGAGAGCAAACCTTCTTCGGTCGCCACGTTCGCAAATCGCGAATACCACGCCGTCGGCGAAACATCTTTCAACCCTCCCGCTTGAACTTCTGCCACCCGCGGGTAAAGCGCGGAGATCGTAATCTTCGCCGCCTCCGCGCGATTGACTGAACCGTTCGGCTGCCACGCGAAGTCGGCTTTCGGAGAAATCCAACCGCGCTCGCTCACCGCCGCAATGAAAGGCGCGTGCCAGTCGTTCGGTTGCACGTCGGTAAATTGTTGTTCTGACGGTCGGCGAGTGGAAATCTTCGCGGCTTTTACAATCATTTTTGCAAGCTCCGCGCGCGTAATCAGCCGGTCGGGATTGCTCTCGTCGGAAATGATTCCTTTTTTGCGGAGAAATTCGAGCGATGCGCTCTCTTCGTGGATTTTTATTTTCGTGAAAAATTCGGACTGCTGCCCGGCGGAATTTTTGACCGAAAGCCGAATTTTGTAATCTCCGATTTCGGAAAAACGATGTCGATAATTCGGACTCGAAGTCCAACCGGTATCGTAATCAACATCATTCTCCCCGCGGTAATCAAAATCCCAGCGGTATTTCAGCCACCCGCCCACACCGGAAGGATCGCGGGTGAGACTCGCGTCGAATTGGAAATTCGTGGCAAAAGTCCCCACCCGCGGCTCGACAGTGAAAGCGGCAATCGGCGGGAGAGAATCCGCCACTTCGAATTCGGCAGTGGCTTGTGAAGCCGCATTCGCATGATCGCGAACTTCGACGATCGCGGTGAATTTTCCAGTTTTCGAAAGTTGGAAAGTTTTGCTCCGCGAGCTGCTGAACTCTGTGTCGAAGATTCCGTCGCCGTCGAAATCGAAACGGTAATCGAGATTGCTCGTGCCAGTTTGATCATCGCGGCTGCCGGAAGCATCGAAGCGGAAGCTCGTGTCGCGCGTGGCGAGGAGCGGCGAGATTTTTAATTCCGCGCGCGGCGCAGTATTCGCCACGATTTTAATCGTCGTCTCCGCCTCCGCCAATCCGCCGTCCTCGTCGCGGATTTGGAGAGTCGGAGTATGCCAACCGGTCGAGGTGAAGCGATGCGTCGCCGTTTTTGCGGTGGAAAAAGTCGTGTCGAAAACCCCATCTCCTTCGAAATCCCACCGTGCTTCAATCCGGCTCGTCGAACCGTCTTCGTCGCGGCTGCCGCTCGCAGAGAAATAAATTTCATCGCGGAGCACCGCCGTCCGCGAGCCGAGCGAGGCATTCGTGCGATTGCGGATGGTGAATTTCGCTGTCGGCGAAATATTATTCGAGTCGCTCACTGCCACCGCCCGCTCGGTTTGATCGGTTTCGCCGGCGGAATTGCGGACTTCGAGAATCGCATCGAAGACTCCCACCGCGCGGTAAACTCGTTGAACTTTTGAGTCGTCCGACCACACAGTGTCGAAGACTCCATCGCCGTCAAAATCCCATCGGAATTCAGCCGCGCGGATCGAGTCGCTCGCGTCAAAATGAACGTTCGTGCCGGGAGAGATTTCGGTCGGCCAAGTTTGGAAACTCGCGCGCGGCGCGGTCGCTTTTTCGACGAGAACCAAACCGATTTCTTTCGTGCGGAGTGAATCGTTTTCTTTTCCGACTACGTAAAAACCTTTTTCAATCGAACTCGAACCATCGGTATCCCGGACTTCGAGCCAAACTTCCTGCCAACCTTCGCTGGAAAAAGTGTGAAAAAAATCGCGCGCGCGGCTCCAAGCGGTATCCCACTCCCCGTCGTGATCGAAGTCCCAGCGAACTTCGAGTTGATCGGTCGGCGTGTGAATGTTGGAAAAAACTTCGACTGTTAAATAGAAAGACGTGTCCGTGTCTCCCGTCTGCGGGGAAACAGAAATCTGCGCGAATGGCGCGTGCTGGCTCGTCTTCGTTTGCACGTTAATCGTGGTCGCGGTCTCGTCAATCAATCCGTCGCGATCTTTCACTTGAAGCCGCGAAGCAAAGCTGCCGGCTTGTTCGAAAGTGTGCGATGTTTTCGAGCTGCTGCTCCAGTCGGTCCAATCGTATTTTGCCTCGAAATCCCACCGAAATTGGAGATTCGAACTTCCGCTGGCATCACGGCTGGCGGAAGCATCGAATTGAACCGCATTGCCGGTCATCGCCGCAGTCGGACTCGCGGTGAAACTCGCAGTCGGACCGAGACTGCTATCGGAGGGCAGTTCAGCCGAAACCGAACTCGCGAGAAGAACGAAAACAAACGCCAAAATCCCGATTTTTGTTTTGATTTTCACGAATTAATTTTAACAGAAAACGAGGTTTTTTGCAAGCTTAAATGCCACTGTAACCTTACACGCTTCCAACTTTGTGAACTGTCTGTCGACAAGCTTTCTACTGCATCTCCTCAAATCTCCGTCTCTGCCGGAGTGGAGTTAACCTGCCACCTAGGTGGCAGGTTAACTGTTTTTTGTGCAAGTGCTTCGCCTTTGCAAATCTCCGTCTCTATTATCCACATCCAATTTTTTTAATTCCTGCTTCGCCTTCCCTCTTTTCCGAAAGAGGGGTTGAGGAGATTTGCAAAGGTGGTTAGCAAGCGAGGCTTGAATTTCAGCAGGCGGGTAGTTAGCGAGCCTCCACCCTCCACTTCCCGCTGAATCCAACCCCTCGGGTTGAAATCACCGCGCAATGTTTTGAAATTCTGTCTACCAACCCCTCGGGTTGAAATTTAAAAGAGGGAAAAGATAGTTGTCGCGAATTTTGGAAAACAAGTTAAAATTCCACCCTCCACCCTCCAATATCCAAAGTCCAATATCCAATCGGGTTTGGGGGAGATTTGAGACTTGAATTTCAGCAGGCGGGTGATTAGCGAGCCTCCACTTTCCAATATCCAATGTCCAATGTCCAATCGGGGTTGGGGAGATTTTCTCTAAAATCTCCTTCCTCTGGCTGAATAAGATGGTGGTGGTGGTGCGTAAGATCACTAAATGCTGACCGTAGAAGGCTTCCGATCCCACCCTCCGAGAAGGTGAAGGTGGAGATGAAAAATGATTTGCCCGCCTTTTTCACCGGAGTTGAAAATCAATTTGTAGCCCTCGAGCCGCCGCTCGCTCGCCAATTTCCGAGCAATCCTAATGAGGTGACCGATCAACGGTTCGTCCTCTTCCGAAACGTCCGCAATCGTCGGGATATGTTTTTTTGGAACGATGAGAATGTGTACCGGCGCGGCGGGATTGATATCGTTGAAAGCGACGACGCGATCATCCTCATACTCGACGGCAGCGGGAGCCCGACCGTTCGCGATGTCGCAAAAAACACAGGACAAATTTGAAATTAAAAAGTATAAAGTATAAAGTCAACTAAATTTTAGTGTCAACGAAAAAACAAAGCAAAATCTAAAATTTATACTTTCCAATTTCATGAAAGTTGCTATCAATGGCTTCGGTCGCATCGGGAGACAAACCCTCCGCGCTGCCCTCGCGAGAAATTCTAAAATCGAAATCGTGGCGATAAACGATCTCGTGCCGGTCGAAATGCTCGCGCATCTTTTCGAATTCGACTCGGTGTACGGTCGCTTCGACGGCACAGTCGAGACCGGCGACGATTTTTTGAAAATCGCGGGGAAAGAAATTAAAGTTTTCGCGGAAAAAGATCCGGCAAATTTGCCGTGGAAAGATCTCGGAGTGGATGTCGTGATCGAGTCAACCGGCTTCTTTTGCGACAAAAACGGGGCGAGCAAACATCTCGCGGCGGGAGCGAAAGTGGTGATCATCTCCGCGCCAGCGAAAGATGTCGATGGGACTTTTGTGCGGGGGGTGAATTGCGCCGACTTCAATCCGAAGACGATGCCCGTCGTTTCGAATGCGAGCTGCACGACGAATTGTCTCGCGCCCATAGCGAAAGTTTTGCACGAAAAATTTGGAATCGAGAAAGGATTAATGACGACAACGCACGCGTACACGAGCGACCAAAGATTGATCGACGCGCCACACAAAGATCCGCGCCGAGCGAGAGCCGCCGCGCTGTCGATCATTCCGACTTCGACAGGCGCAGCGAAAGCCGTCGGCGAAGTGCTGCCGGAACTCGCGGGAAAATTGACGGGAATCTCTTTCCGCGTGCCGACACCGACTGTGTCAGTTGTCGATTTCGTCGCGGAATTGCGGAAAAACGTGACGGCAGAAGAGGTGAATGCTGCTTTGAAAAAAGCGAGCGAAAACGAGCTGAAAGATATTTTGGGATTCGAAGAAAGACCGCTCGTCTCGATGGATTTCAAGGGTGACGCGCGCAGCTCCATCGTGGACGCAGCGAACACGCTCGTCGTCGGCGAGAATCCCCGATCGGAGTCGGGGACCAGCCTAGTGAAAGTAATCGCGTGGTACGACAACGAGTGGGGCTACTCAAATCGGCTCGTGGAACTCGCGGAGCTGGCGGTGGAGAGGTTGTGAGAAGAAGGATGGTCTTGGCGCTAAGTTCTGTTTTTTTTTGAAATGGAATTATTCCGATGGGAGTTTTTTTAGTAGAATCACAGCAGTTTGGAGGGGTGCCAGAGTGGTCGAATGGAACAGTCTTGAAAACTGTCAGACCCGCAAGGGTCTCGTGGGTTCGAATCCCACCCCCTCCGCCAAAGGAAAATTCGCAGCGAATCCTACGGAATTTGGTGTAGAGTGTGACGGTGAAGTAAAATAAACATGGGTGCGATTATGAATCATAAAGAAACTAATTACGATGGAGCTGCTATCGGCGCAATAGTGGTTTTCTTTGTGGCTGGTTTTTTAAGTTTTATAATTGGATCAATGGTTTTCCCCGACTTAGAGAATTTAGGAATATTAGTCGTGCTTCTCTCTTGGAGCCTGATGTTAATTACTCAATTTCTAATAACAGGGGAAATTAGTTGGAAAGCGGTAGAACCCCTTTTATATTTTGGTTTGATTGGTCCAATTTGGGCACTCGTAGGTGTGCTACTGATGGTCTTAAAAATAATTTAATTATGCCTAATATTCACATAATTTTTAATCATACAACCGATGACGGCATCAAAGGAGAACTTGGTATTGACGACAACAGCAATCTTTATTGGAATGGAAAAATGGTTACGACTAAAAGTAAAGTCTCTTTGGGGTGGTGGGTGAACATTTTTATTATTATTGCTTCTTTGTCGACATTGGTAATGGCTATTTTTGCCGTTTTAGAGTTTTGTTATCCTTCATAATAATTTTCACTCGCTCCCATCATCCGCAAAAATTCGACGGCTCGCGAAATTGTCTGAACTGTGATTACGCTGATTAGTATGATTACGCTGATTGGTCGGTGCTGAAAATAAGATGGTGGTGACAATCAGAGATGGTGGTTATTAATAGCAGGCGACAAATCATAGTTAATCCGTTAATCAGTGTAATCAGTGGTTCAGACAAAAAAGCATTCGGACTATTCCTCCCCCGCAAAATCCTCCCAAACTCTCGGCTGATATTTTTTGAGATGCGCGCGTTGTCATCCCCAACCACTTCCTCTGTCATTCCCAACTTGATTGGGAATCCAGAAAGAGAAGTCTCCCTTGAGTTTGTTCTGGGTTCCCTTTCCCCACTTTCGTGAGGACAAGTTTCAAGGGAATGACAAGTGGGGGGGCGGAAATGACAAAGTAGTGGGGGGGCGGAAATGACAAGTGGCGGCACAGAAATAACAATGGCGTAGAGGGAGACAAAAAATCATTCCTCAAACAATTTCGGATAAAGATCCGTCCAGCCCGGATTTTCTTTTTCGATTAACTCAATCTTCCAAGCCCGATTCCATTTCTTGAGACGCTTCTCGCGTTGGATTGCCTCATCGACTTCACCGAATTCTTCGAAATAAACAAGTTTGTTCACTCCATATTTTTGCGTGAAGTTTTTTTTATTCTGGATTCCCGTTTTCACGGGAATGACAGAAGGAGGCGCGAAAATGACACCTCTGTGCTCCGACACCCTTCTTTGAAGATCGTTTGCGATGCCAATATAAAGAGTCCCGTTTTTACTGCTTGCCAAGATGTAAACAAAATAAGTTCTTTCTTCTCGCATACTTTGATTTTAGCTTTTTGTTTTTTTGCACTCATATCTCTGGCACTCCTCCATTCTCGAAGATTTTACCGTTAAAATAAAAATGGTGAAAAAAATCTCTCTCATCTCGTGGAACATCAACGGCATCCGCGCCGTGGTGAAGAGCGGTTTCCTTGAATGGCTCGCGAAATCCCCTGCTGACATCGTCGCGATTCAGGAAACGAAAGCGAGTCCCAGCCAGCTCGGCAGCAACCTCCTCGAACCAGACGGCTGGCAAAGTTTTTGGAATTCAGCGGAGCGATCGGGCTACTCCGGCGTCGCGATTTATTCGAAAATCAAACCGCTGCGAATCGAAACTGAATTCAAAAATCCAACTTTGAATGCGGAGGGAAGAATCATCCTCGCGGAATTCGAGCAGTTTTATTTTTTGAATGTTTATTTTCCGAATGGGAAAGCGAGCGCGGCGCGGCTAAAATACAAGCTGGAATTTTACGAGCAGTTTTTGAAATTGATTGAAAAGCTGCGGAATAAAAAACCGATTATTTTTTGCGGGGATGTGAATACCGCGCACCGCGAAATCGATCTCGCGCGACCGAAGGCCAACGAGCTGATTTCAGGATTTTTGCCGATTGAACGAAAGTGGATCGACAGAATTATCACAAAGGGCTACCTCGACACTTTTCGAGAGAAGCATCCGGATGAGGCGGAAAAATATTCGTGGTGGAGTCGGCGGACGCGCGCGCGGGAACGGAATGTGGGCTGGAGGATTGACTATTTTTTTGCGAGTGCGGAACTGCGAAAAAATGTGGCGGCAGCAAATATTCTCGCCGACATCGCAGGCAGCGATCACTGCCCGATTTCTCTTGAGTTGTCATTCGACAAGTAAAGTTTCTGCTTTCTGAGAAATTTAGAAATGACGGGCTGCTTCAAGTTCCAATTTTGCAATTTTCAAATAATTCTCAAATTTCAAATCGACTTTCTTAAATTGCAAAACTAAAACATCACTTGAAAATTAAAATTTATTTGAAAATTTGAAACTTGAGACTTGAAAATTTTGATTACATTTTTTCCGGTGCAGAAACTCCCACCAAATCTTCCAAAACAATCCGCAAAACTTCTTTCGCCGCCGCGGTAAGCCGCAACCGCGCCTTTGTAAGCTCGGGGTTTTCTGAATCAATCACCCGACAGTTTTCGTAGAATCGGTGGAAAGTTTCCGCAAGCTCGCGCGCGAAAGTCGTGAGCGTATTGATTGCGTAACTTTTTGAAATCTCTTCGATTAAGTCCGGCAGCTCGCTCATTTTTTTGATCAAATCGAACTCCTCTAGTTTTTCGAGTAATTGCAAATTTCCATTTTTCCAATCGACCTCGCCCGCTTTCACGAGAATGGAAGCGAGCCGCGTGTGGGCGTACTGCACATAAAAAACGGGGTTGTCGCTCGATTGTTTTTTCGCTAAATCTAAATCGAAATTGAGGTGCGTGTTCCAGTCGCGCATGACGAAAAACCACCGCGCCACATCCGCGCCGACCTCGCGGATCAAATCATCCATCAATTCGAAATCACCCGCGCGCTTGCTCATCCGAACTTCTTTTCCTTCACGAAAAAGTTTCACGAGCTGCGTGATGATGACCTCGACTTCGCCGAAGCCGAGCATCTTCACACCGGCTTTCAGCCGCGGGACATAGCCGTGGTGATCCGCCCCGAGAATGTCGATGAGTTTCGTGAAGCCGCGCTCGAATTTATTTTTGTGGTACATCAAATCCGGCAGCGCATACGTCAGCTCGCCGCCCGATTTCACGATCACGCGGTCTTTGTCATCTCCAAAATCGGAGGTCCGCAACCACACCGCTCCCTGCTCTTTATATGTTAAATTTTTTGATTTCAAAAATTCTAAGGTCTCCTCCACCCCCCCTTCCTCTCGCAATTTCGCTTCGCTAAACCACTCGTCGAATTTGATTCCCATCTTTTCCGTCGAAGGTTTGATTTCCGTCTCGAGCATAATTTCCGCAAACCTCTTCCCCGTTTTTACCGCGTTTTTGGAAATTTTTTCGGGATATTTTTTCGCAAGTTCGTCGATGTAATCGCCTTGATAAAAATCTTCTGCGGTTTCAATCTTGCCGACAGCGGCGAGAATCGATTTGCCGAAAAGCTCAATCTGCTTCCCCGCGTCGTTCACGTAAAATTCGCGCGTCACTTCGAAACCCGCTCTTTCCAAAACTCGCGCGAGCACATCCCCGCCGAATCCTCCCCGCCCGTTCGCGATCGTGAGCGGACCGGTCGGATTCGCGGAGATGAATTCAAGATTCACTTTTTCTTTTTTGGTTTTTTTAATTTTTCCCAGCTCGCTCCCCGCTTTTTCGATTGCGAGAAAAGTCTCATGGAAAATCGCAGGCGCAAGAAAAATATTAAGAAAGCCGGGACCGGCGATTTCTACTTTTGCAATGAAATTGTTTTTGGAAAGTTTTTCCGAAATATCTTTCGCCAACTCACGCGGCTGCTTTTTTAATTTGTTTGCAAGCAGCATCGCCGCGTTGCACGCGAGATCGCCAAATTTTTTTTCAGGCGGAGTCTCGAGCGTAAAATCGACTTTTTCGGGAAGAGCTTCGGAAACGATTTCAGAAATACGGGAAAACAGCATGCTGAGATTTTAGCGAAGAATCGAAGCAAAAGCTTTCTGCCAGCTCCCGACACGATTTGAACACACCTAGCAGTTTGCAGTTCGCAGACAATTTTAAAATTCCGGCTTCGCCGTTCAAATCTCCGTATCTATTTTCTTCCTGCAGTTTAAAAACTCCTGCTTCGCCTTCCCTCTTTTTAAAAGAGGGAAAAGAGGTTTTTTTTGGGGGGGGGGTTGGGGAGGTTTGGGGAGATTCGCAAAATTCTACTCTCCACGCTCCAGTCGGTTTGGGGAGATTTGCAAGCCTCCACTTTCCACTTTCCACCTTCCAACCCCTGGGGTTGAAACCACCGCGCGACATTTCAAAATTCTGTCTACCTGCCTGCCGCAGGCACGGCCGACCCCTGAGGTTGAAAATATCGAACCATGATTCATCGGATTACACTGATTTACTATGATTAGGCTATGCTGAAAATAGAGACAGTGACAAATTGAAGCAGGCAGTAATAAAACCGTAGAAACGAGGAGTAGGGACGAGGCATTCCTCGTCCCTACAAAAACATCCAATTTCCAATTTCCACCTTCCACTCTCCACTTTCAACTTTCCAATTTCCACCTTCCACCTTCCACCTTCCACCTTCCACCTTCCACCTTCCACCTTCCACCTTCCAATCCCTTCCTTGCCGTTGCCAGCAGCAAACCATAA